>CALBDV010000330.1 GCA_937927565.1 uncultured Holophagales bacterium | reverse complement strand
GGCCAGTCGGCGATGGCGTCGCTGCCGTCCTTCATCGCCTCCGTCTCGCGGTTCGGAGAGGCGACGGATCCGCAGTCGAGGTGGTCGCGGCCGATGACGATCGGCGCTTTCACCTTCCCGGTGCGGACGAGCTCGTTGAAGGCGAGGCCCGCCTTCTCGCGCTCGCCGTAGCCGAGCCAGCAGATCCGGGCCGGGAGCCCCTGGAAGGCGACTCTCTTCGCCGCCATGTCGAGCCAGCGCAGGAGCGCGGTGTTCTCCGGGAAGAGCTCCACGAGGGCGCGATCGGTCTCGGCGATGTCGGCCGGGTCGCCCGAAAGCGCGGCCCAGCGGAACGGCCCCTTGCCGAGGCAGAACAGCGGCCGGATGTACTTCGGGACGAAGCCCTCGATCTCGAAGGCGTCGGCAACTCCCGCCTTCACCGCCTGCGCGCGGATGTTGTTGCCGTAGTCGAACGTGACGGCGCCCCGCCGCTGCAGCTCGAGCATCAGCCTCACGTGCTCGCCCATGGACGCGACGGCACGGCGGCTGTACTCCGCAGGATCGGCGATTCGGAGCTCGAGTGCAGCCGCATAAGGGATCCCGTGCGGGACGTAGCCGTTCAGCTCGTCGTGCGCAGACGTCTGGTCGGTCAGGAGATCGGGGACGATTCCTCTTTCGACGAGCCGCGCGAGGAGGTCGACGGCGTTGGCCAGGACGCCGATGGAGACCCCCTCCTTCGCGTCTCGTGCCGCGAGGGCCCGGTCGATTGCGGCGTCGAGGTCGTCGATCCGCTCGTCGCAGTACCGGGTCTGGAGGCGGCGGTCGATCCGGTGGGCGTCGACCTCCGCGACGAGGGCCGTACCGCCTCCCATGGTGACCGCGAGAGGCTGTGCCCCGCCCATGCCTCCGAGCCCGGCGGTCACGGCGAGCCGTCCGGCCAGGGAGCCGTCGGGAGAGCCCAGGTCGCGGCGCCCCGCTTCGGCAAAGGTCTCGTACGTCCCCTGGAGGATCCCCTGCGTCCCGATGTAGATCCACGAGCCGGCCGTCATCTGGCCGTACATGGTCAGGCCGAGAGCCTCCAGGCGCCGGAACTCGTCCCACGTTCCCCACTTCGGGACGAGGTTGGAGTTGGCGATGAGGACCCGCGGCGCGTCCGCGTGGGTGCGGAAGACCGCGACGGGCTTGCCCGACTGGACGAGGAGCGTCTCTTCGTCGCCGAGAGTCTCCAGCTCGCGCAGGATCGCCTCGAGGCACGCAGGGTTGCGAGCCGCCTTGCCGGAGCCGCCGTAGACGACGAGATCCTCGCGGCGCTCGGCCACGTCGGGATCGAGGTTGTTCAGGAGCATCCTGTAGGGCGCTTCCGTGAGCCAGGAGCGGCAGCGGAGCGTCGTCCCGCGCGGAAGGGCCGGCGGGGCGTAGCGGGCAGGGGCGGAGACGGTGCTCATACCCCGGATGTTAGTCCCGGCCCGATACGCGGTGTCCCCGCAACGAGGCCTGGACACCTCGTGCCGTCCGTGCCCGGCCCGGCTAACACGGCGCGCTAGCCGAGCGACCCTGCTTGACAACGATTACGCAGCGCGTTATTTTTTCCCTACGATGAACCATCGCCTCCGGGAAATCGTCCGGTACCGCAACCGGAAGCTCTACGAGAAGAGCGAACGACGCTTCGTCACACTCCACGACATCGCGCGAAGCGTTGCCCAGGGCGACCGCGTCCGGATCATCGCGGCCGACACGGGCGACGACATCACCGCCCGGATCCTCTCGCGGGCCCTCGCTTCCGAACGCGTCGCCAGCCCCGCCTCGTCCGACGCCATCGCCAGGCTCCTCCGTGCGGGAAGCGACGCCGCCGAGACGGTCGCGGGCGTGGCCGAGAGGGTCGGCGCCGCCCGGATGGCGGGCGCCGTGAGGATGGCCGCGCAGCCCGAGAAGATCGCGGAGACGTTCGCTCCCGTCACGCGCCGTCTCGAGACGGCCCGGCAGGACGTGGAACGGATCGTCGCCGGGCTCGTCGGCCGTGGCCGGCTCTCCTGGGAAGAGGGCGCCCGCCTGAGGGATGACGTCGGCACCGTATTCCGGGAGAGCCTCTCCGACGTGGTCGCCCGCGTCCGCGATCTCGTTCGGAAGGTCTCTCCCTCGGCATCCCCCGCCGTCCACGCCGAGATCCAGGAGCTGGCGCTCCGGCTCGATCACCTCGAGGCCCTCGCCGCCTCGTCGTTCCCGGCGGACGCCCCGCCCAAGAACCACTCGAAAGCCAATGGCAGGCCCTCGCCTGCGCGAATGAAGGAGAAGCAGAAATGATCAGGAAAGCCGCCCGCCGCGCCGCTCCCGCCCGCAAGACCCTCCCCTTCGACGTCCCGCCGCAGATCGATCGCGCCCTGAAGTCCGCAGCCGACAAGGTCGGCGTCGTCCGGGACGAGACCCGCACCGTCGCCGCCAAGGTCGAGAAGTCGGTCCGCGCCGCCGCAACCAACGTCCGGAAGACGGGCGAGACGATCGCGAAGGACCCGAAGCACTTCGTCGAGGACGTCGTCCGCAACGCGAAGTCGAACATCGACACGGTCCGCGCCGACGTCTCCCGCGAGGCGAGCCGGATCGCCGACGAAGTCGCCCGCCGCGTCACGGCCGTCGTCGAGCCCGCGCTGGAGAGCGCGCTGCACCGCCTGAACGTCCCGACTCAGAAAGACCTCAAGAGCCTGATCGCGAAGGTCGACGGCCTCAGCCGGAAGATGGATGCGCTCCACCCGGCGGCGCCCCGCCGCCGGACCCGCAAGACGGCCTGAGCCCGGGCTCCCCCGGAGACCGGATAGACTGGCGCCGGGCGTTCCGCCCGGCGCCGTTTCCATTCCGGAGGAGCTGTGACGACACCAAAGCTGAAGCTCGTTTCCTCCCGGGGGGTTACGACGGCCCGTGCCCTTCCGCTCCGGCGAGGCCTGGTGTGCGCGGGAGGCGGCGTCACCGGGGCCATCTACGAGATCGGGGTCCTCGCGGCCCTCGAAGAGCGGCTCGACGGGTTCTCCCTGACGGAGTGCGACGTCTTCGTCGGCGTCTCCGCCGGCTCCTACGTCGGGACCCTCGTGGCCAGCGGGGTCTCGCCGTCCGTCCTCTTCCGGAACGCGACCCACCCCCGCACCTCCGACCTCGACCAGCTCTCGCTCTTCCGCCCGAACCTCGGGGAGATCGCCTCGCGCCTCGTCTCGGCCCCCGTCACGATCGCCCGCTCGCTCCAGGACTTCTACAGGAACCGGCAGGACGCGACCATCACCGACCTCGTCGCCTCCTTCGCCGGCCTCCTCCCCTCGGGCTTCTTCCTCCTCGACGGCCTGGAGTCGTGGCTCGCCACCTGGCTCTCCGAGGAGGGCCGTACGAACGACTTCCGGGCCCTCGCCGGGAAGCTCCGCGTCGTCGCCGTCGCGCTCGACACCGGTGAGACCCGCGTCTTCGGCGAGCCCGGCAACGACACGGTCCCCATCTCGCAGGCCGTCGCCTCCTCCTGCGCCCTGCCGGGCTTCTTCCGACCGGTGCGGATCGACGGCGTCGACTACATCGACGGCGGCGTCAGGAAGACCGCCCACATCTCGCTCGCACTCAAGGAGCGGTGCGGCCTCGTCCTCTGCGTCAACCCGATCGTCCCGGCCCGATACGACCTGGCGAAGGGACTCCTCCCCGACGGACGCGACCAGGGCGCGCTCGCGAGCCGCGGCCTGCTCTCGATCCTCGACCAGGTCTTCCGCCTCACGCTCCACTCGAGGCTCCAGTACGGTCTCTCCCGGTATCGGCGCGAACACCCCGAGACCGACATCGTCCTTTTCGAGCCGAAACCCGAAGAGCTCCCCCGCCTGATGCGGAACATCATGCGGACGTCGGGCCGGATCCGGATCGCCGAGTACGCCTACCGTTCCACGCTGAAGAAGCTCGACGCCGAGTACGGCCGGCTTTCGCGGGTCTTCGAGCGCCACGGAATGGCATTGCGCCCCGCGGTCTCCCTCTCGAAAGCGCCGCGCCGCCCGGAGGCGGCGCGGACGGGATCGGCAGCGGGCTGAGGAGGAGCGTCTACTCGCCGGTGAAGAGGTTCCCCCGGCGGGCCAGGCGCGAGTCGATCATCTGCTGGATGGTCGAGCGGACGACGTCGGTCACTTCGTTGACGATCATGGGACGTTCGGCGTAGGCCGGGTCGAGGCCGGGGTCGATGGGCTTGCCGACGTCGATCCACCACTTCGTCGGCGCCGGGACGAGCCCCCCTGCGCCCAGGAGCGGGAACGTGGGGGTGATCGGAAAGTAGGGAAAACCGAAGACCCGGCCGATGAAGTCGGGGCGGAAGAGAACCGGGTGGATCTCTTCGGCTCCGACGACGGAGATCGGAATGATGGGAGACCGCGTCCGGAGCGCGAGCCGGACGAAACCGCCCCGGCCGAAGCGGGCGACGCGGTAGCGGTCGCGGAAGTACTTGCCGACCCCCTTCACGCCTTCGGGGAAGACGGCGACGAGCTCTTCCCTGAGAAGGAGCCTCTCGCCGTTTTCGGGACAGGCCCGGACCTCTCCCAGCTGCCGCAGCCAGGGCTGCAGGAACGGCAGCGTCGTGAACATGTCGAGGGCGAGCAGTCGCGCCTTCCGTCGAGAGGGGTGCTCGTGCGCGATGCCGTGCTTGACCATCGCGCCGTCCCAGGGCAGGACTCCCGAGTGGTTGATCACCAGTAGGGCCCGGCCCTCGTTCGGGACGTTCTCCACGCCCGAGAGCGTCACGCGCCACCAGACGCGGTACAGGAAATCGAAGAGCGGGTGCCAGACCCTGGCCGCCGCCTCGTCGTAGCCGAAGTCGTCGAGGTCGAGCGACTGGTTGCGGTGAAGGAAGAGGTTCCAGAGGTCGATCCACGCGCGCGGCGAAGCGAGCTCGGGATGCGCGACGAGGAGCTTCCCCGCCTCTCCGAGGACGTCGTGCAGGAGGTCCTCGTCCACGGAGGCCGGCTCGAGGCTCGGGACGAACGGCAGTGCGGCAGCGCGATTCGGCTGGCTCATGACGCCATCCTCGTCGCGGCCGGACGCCCGGCGGACTCTCCCCCGTCGGGCCCGGGGGCCGCCGGCGCCGCGGGCCGTCTCATTCTCTGCTCGAGCCTGTAGGCCGCCATCCGCGCCACTTCTTCGAGCGCGTCGAAGTCGATCGCGCGGCCAGCGCTCCGTCGAGCCCGGGCGGCCTCGAGGACCGTCTCGAGCGAGGTCTTCTGCGGAGCGAACCCCAGGACCTTGCGCGCCTTCTCGTTGGCCGCGACGCACGGGTAACGGATGTAGTGCGCGTGCGCCCCGGGCGCGGTACCGAGGCCGGCGATCCAGGCGGCTTCCGCCGCGACGTAGGCGAGACCGTGCGGCAGGGGAACGGACGGCGTCCCGAACAGAAGGAGGGTCGACGAGAGCGGGAGGACCCCGTCCGGAGCGATGTTGAAAACGCCGTGGGCCTCCGGCGTGTCGAGCGTCCGGAGGAGCCCCTCGCTCGCGTCGTCGGGGTGCAGCCACTGCAGGAGAGGGTCGTAGCCGAGCATCGTGAGCGCGACCGGCCCCTCGAGATAGCGGATCCGGTAGTCGCGCCGCTCCGCGGCGAGCAGGGGCGCGAAGCGCAGGACGGCAACGCGGGCCTCCGGGTGCCGCCGGGCGAAATCGCGGCAGTGCCTCTCGGCCTCGACCGAGTCGCGGACGAAGTGGTCCGCGACGTCGGCGCGCATCAGGTGCTCCTCGGAGAGGAAGGCCGGGTTGTCGCCTCTCGCCCCGTAGACCATCGTCGTCGAGTAGTGGATGAGGCGTTTCACGTCCGCCTCGCCCGCCGCCCCGAAAACGTTCAGCGTGCCGATGGAGTTCAGCTCGTGGGCGTAGACGGCGTCCCTGAGCGGACTTCTCACCCCCGCGAGATGTACGAGAACGTCGGGCCGCTCCTCCTTGAGGATCCTGTAGACGGTCCCGTCCGAGTGAGGCAGGTTCAGGTCGAGGAAGCGGTGGCGGACCTCGGCAGGGGTATTCGCCGCGGGCGCCAGGTCCAGGACCACGATGTCCCACGTGCCACGCGCGGCGAGGGCCCGGACGAAACGGGCGCCGAGGTAGCCGCTGCCGCCCGTGACGGCGACCTTCGGCCGAGCTCCCGCCGCAGGTGCCGCGGGCTTGAACCCGACCACCTGCCCCTCGGTCCGGCGCCTCGCCCGGGGCGCGGCCTTCTTTTCCGGTTCGGTCACGGGCGGCCCCCGCTCAGACGGCTTTCTTGCGACGCGGTTTGGGGCGCGGAGCCGGGGCCTTGGCGGCCTCGAGTTCCGCCTCGAGGGCCGCGATCCGCGCTTCCATCCGGGCGAGGTCCTTGCGCGTGGCGACGTTCATCCGCTTCAGGGCGACGGCGACCTGCTTGTCGACGATCTCCTTGGCGGCGATCCCCTTCTTGAGCACCTCGACGAAAGCCTCGTTCGCGAGAAGGGTGTTGGTGACCTCCGTCGCGAGCTCCTCTCCACGACTCATGAGCTGCCGGATGATCGTCTCGGCCATCGTTTCGTCCCTCCCTCCGCACTCGCCCCTTTCGCCCCTCCGGCGAGGCGTCCGTTGCAGGGCGTGCGTGCGAGTCTTCATTATCGCCGCAACGCGGAAACGGAATCGAGTGGAGAATGGGCCATGGCCTCGGGCGACCCGCTTTCCGGCCTCGCCGACGCGCGGCTCCTGCTCGTCTCAGGAAAGGGAGGCGTCGGGAAGACGGCCGTCGCGGCGGCTCTTGCGGCCCGGGCGGGCGCCGCCGGACGTCGGGTCCTTCTCGTTTCGACGGACGGCCGGGGCGATGCCGCGGCCCTCTTCGGCCTGCCCGACCCGGGATACGCCCAGACGCGGCTCGCGCCGGGCCTTCACGGACTGACGGCCCGGTTCGACCCCCTGCTCGAGGACTTCGTCCGGACCATCGCCCCGGTCGGCTTCGTCGCGAGCCGCATCCTCTCCTCGGCGACCTTTCGCTATTTCACCCACGCCACGCCCGGCCTCGCCGATCTCCTCCTCCTCGGGAAGATCCGCGAGCTCTTCCGCCAGAAGAAGCCTCACTACGACCTCGTCGTCGTCGACGCCCCCGCCACCGGCCACGCCATCTCCCTCTTCTCGATGCCCCGGACGGTAATGGCGACCGTCCCGGCGGGGCCGATACGGCACGTTGCCGCCGACCTCGACACGATCTTCTCGGATCGCGGCCTGACCCTCCTCGTCGCAGTGGCCGAGCCTGCCGAGTTCGCCGCCCGCGAGGCCGAGGAGCTGATTCAAGCGGCCCGGGAACGGGCCGGCCTCGAAACGGCTCTCCTCGTCGTCAACCGAATCGGCCGGAGCGGAAGGGCCGAGACGCTCCCCCGCGGGGACCTGCCCGTGGTCCGCGTCCCCGAGCTGGACGTCTCGAACACCCCCGCCGAAAGCCCGTTCGCCTCCGACGAGGCGTTCTTTGCCGCCTTTCGGCCTGCACTGGAAGGCGCTCCTCCTTCCCGGCGTCGCGGATCCGCCGCCGCTCCTCCGGGTCCGGGGGACCTCGACCTCGAAGAGGCGCTCCGGGACGAGCGGCTCGTCGTCCTCGCGGGACCCGGCGGCGTCGGCAAGACGACCCTCGCCGCGGCCGTCGGGATCGCCTCGGCCCGGGCCGGCCAGCGGACGCTCGTCCTGACCGTCGATCCCGCGCGCCGCCTCGCTCAGGCGCTCGGCCTGTCGGGGACCCTCGACCGGCCCGTCCACGTGCCGCTTCCCGGCGGGGCCACGCTCCGCGTGATGCAGATCGACCCTCGCGCGACGTTCGAGAGGCTCCTCGCCCGCGTGGCGCCCCCGGCGACGCTGAAGCGGATCCACGAGAACCGCCTCTACGACGGCCTCGTCGGCTCCCTTCCCGGCGTCGTCGAGTACATGGGAGTCGAAGCCCTCGCCGAGCATGCAAACGACCCCGAAACCGACCGGATCGTCCTCGACACCGCTCCCGCCGCGCGAGGCGTCGACTTCCTGAACGCCCCGCAGCGGATGGTCGAGCTCCTCGAGAACGACGCCCTCCGCTGGTTCCTCCGAGGCGACTCCCTCCTCTCCAGGGCCCTCTCGGGAGCCTCCCGCGGGGCGGCGTTCGTTCTCCACCTCGCCGACCGGCACCTGGGGTTCACCTTTCTCTCGGACCTCGCCGACTTCTTCCGGGCGTTCGACGGCCTCTACGACGGCTTTCGCGACAGGAGCGTCCTCATCCGCGGGCTCCTCGCCGACGCCCGATACCTCATCGTCTCCTCCGCCGACCGCTCGGCTCTCCGGACGGCCTCCGAGCTGGCAGAGCTCCTTCCGTCGGGGCCCGGCAAGGCGGGCCTCCTCCTCAATCGCGTCTCGCCGCGCTTCGGCCTCCCGCCGCTTCCCCTGTCTCTCCGCGCGCTCCCGAGGCGGAACTTCCTCGAGGAACCCGGTTCGGTCGAGTCGCTCCCCTTCCGCCTCGCAGACCAGCTCTCGCCGGCCTCGGTCGCCTCTCCGTCCTGAAACCTACCCCAGGCCCGCGAGGAGGTCGTCGATTCCCGACACGAGGACGTCACGCGCCGCGTCGATGTCGACGGCCGCGTAGCGGTCGGCGTCCCAGGGGGCGACTCGCGCCCTCAGTCGGGCGTGCAGGGCCTCCAGGGGGCCGCTCGAGCGGAGGGGGCGCCTCAGATCGAGCGCCTGGGCGGCGGCGAGGAGCTCGATGGCGAGGACGTTCTCGAGGTTCGCCACGTTCCGCGCGAGCTTCCGGGCCGCGATCGGACCCATGGAGACGTGGTCCTCCTTGCCGGCCGACGTCGGAATCGAGTCGACCGACGCGGGGAACGAATTCGCCTTGCACTCCGAGACGAGCGCCGCGGCCGTGACGTGGATCATCATGAAGCCCGAGTTCAGCCCCCCCTGCTCCACGAGGAAGGCCGGGAGGTCGCCGGAGAGGGTCGGGTTCACGAGGCGTTCGGTCCGGCGCTCGGAGATCGACGCGAGGTCCGTCGCCGCGGCGGTGAGCATGTCGAAGACGAGGGCGACGGGGGCGGCGTGGAAGTTCCCGCCCGAGATCAGCTCCCCCTCACCGTTCGGCCCGGTGGCAAAGACCATCGGGTTGTCGGTCGCGGAGTTCATCTCCGTCGTGACGACGCGGAGCGCGTGCGCAGCAGCGTCGCGGACCGTGCCGTGCACCTGCGGCGCGCAACGGAGGGCGTAGGCGTCCTGGACGATCGCGCAGTCGCGGTGGCTCTCGCGGAGCGGCGAATCCGCCAGGAGCGCGCGCAGGTTCGCGGCCGAGATGGCCTGTCCCGGGTGCGGACGCGCCGCGTGGATCCGAGCGTCGAACGCGACATCCGTTCCCTTCAGCGCGTCGATCGTGAGCGCCGTGATGAAGTCCGCCGCCTTCAGGAGCGAGAGGAGCCTCGCGAGCGCGAGACCGCCCACCGACGTCGTCAGCTGCGTGCCGTTGATGAGGGCCAGGCCCTCCTTCGCCTCGAAGACCGCCGGCACCAGGCCCACGGCCGCGAGCGCGTCTTTCGCCGAGATGGACGTCCCGCGGAACTCGACGTTCCCCTCCCCCATCACCGCCCTCGCCAGGTGCGCCAGCGGCGCGAGGTCGCCCGAGGCGCCGACGGAGCCCTGGCAGGGGACGTGCGGGTGGATCCCCGCGGCGAGCATCGCCAGGAGCAGCTCGACGGTTTCCCGCCGGACCCCCGAGAAGCCGCAGGCGAGGCAGTTCGCCCTGAGGAGCATCAGGGCGCGCACGGTCTCGGAGGGAAGAAGCTCTCCGACGCCGGCGGCGTGGCTCTCGACGAGGTTGCGCTGGAGGAGCTGCAGCTTGTCGCGAGGGATGACGACGTCGGAGAACTTCCCGAAGCCGGTCGTCACGCCATAGACGACCCGGTCCTCACGGACGGCACGGTCGATGACGGCGCGCGAGGCGTCGATGCGACGCCCCGCGTCGTCCGAGAGGACGGCGGAACGGCCCCGGTAGGCGACGTCGACGAGATTATCGAGAGTCAGGGAGCTGCCGGTCAGGACGAGGGATTCGCTCATCGGTCGGCGATTCTCGCATTGGGGCGATCCCCGCGCCGGCGGGTAGAATCGCGCGGTGAATACGTCCCGCAACGCCTTTGTGATCGTCGGGGGGCAGTGGGGCGACGAAGGGAAGGGGAAGGTCGTCGACCTGATCTCCCCCGCCTTCGACGTCGTCGCGCGCTACCAGGGCGGCCACAACGCCGGCCACACCGTCAAGTTCGAAGACCGCCACTTCGCCCTGCGCCTCGTCCCGTCCGGCATCTGCCGGAAGGGCATCCTGAACGTCATCGGCAACGGGCTCGTCGTCGACCCGAGGGCCCTCGTCGCCGAGATCGCGAGCCTGAGGGCCGCGGGCGTCGAGGTGGGCGACAACCTGAAGCTCTCCGATCGCGCCCACGTCATCCTCCCGACCCACGCCCTCCTCGACGGAGCGCGGGAGCAGGCGCTCGGCGGCGCGAACATCGGCACGACCTCGCGCGGCATCGGCCCGGCCTACGAGTCGAAGGCGAACCGCTCGGGCATCCGGATTGCCGACCTCGTCGACTCCGACCGCTTCGTCTCCCTCGCCCGCCCCCTCCTGACGCACCACGCGGCCGTCCTCTCCCACTTCTACGGCCTCGAGGCGCCGAAGGTCGACGAGACGATCGACGCCTACCTCGACTGCGCGCGGGAGCTCGCCCCCCTCGTCGCCGACACCCGGGCACTCCTCCAGGAGAAGCTCGCTCGCGGCGCCCGCCTCCTCTGCGAAGGGGCGCAGGGCGTCATGCTCGACGTCGACCACGGGACCTACCCGTTCGTGACCTCTTCTTCCTGCGGACCGGGTGGCGCCTGCACCGGCCTCGGCATCCCGCCGTCGGCCATCGGTGCCGTCGTCGGCATCATGAAGGCCTACACGACGCGGGTCGGCTCCGGCCCCTTCCCGACGGAGCTGTTCGACGAAACGGGCGACCGGATCCGCTCGCGCGGAAACGAGTTCGGCACCGTCACCGGACGTCCCCGGCGGGTCGGCTGGTTCGACGCCGTCGTCGCCCGCACGAGCCTCCACGTCGGCGGTCTCGACGCCATCGCCCTGACGAAGACGGACGTCCTCGACGACCACGACGAAGTGAGGATCTGCGTCGCCTACGACGTGTACGGGAAGACCGTCACCGAGGTCCCCGCCCGCTCGGACCACTACGAGGCGGCGAAGCCGATCTACAGGACGTTCCCCGGCTGGAAGAAGTCGATCGTCGGCACGGCCGATTTCGGTGCCCTTCCGGAGGCGGCGAGGGCCTACGTTTCCGCGCTCGAGGAGGCGATCGGCGCCCCGATCACGCTCCTCTCGACGGGCCCCAAGCGCGAAGAGACGATCATCCGGCCCGGGACCGTCCTCGACTCCTGGCTCTCTCTCGCCCACCGCTGATCTGCATTCCGAGCGGGTGCCCGCCCGATCCCCGCAGGGACCGGGCGGGCACGGGCTCCCCCCTCACGGAAGCGGAACGTCCCTGAAGACGAACGTGTGGCGGACGAGACTCGTGTCCGACTGCATCAGGACCTTCATCGACCAGTCGGGCTTCGGCTTGTCGCCCCAGAACTCGAGAATCGTGAAACCGGCCTCGTCGGACTTCCCGTTGAACTGCGGGTTCCCCTCGCCGTCCGCCATCTTGAAGTCCTGGATCGCTTTCTTCGGGTCCTTGACCCGGAGGACGATCTGCCCCTCGCCCCCCTTCGGGAACGAGTCGACGGCGTACTCGACCATCGACTTGATCGTCTCGTCGTCGGTGATGCCCTCCTTCTTCGCTTTCGCCCGCTCGGCGTCCCCGGCCTTCTTCCGTTCGGCTTCGATCTGCGGCTGAGAGAGCACCGAGATCTCGACCCCGTTCGCCTTCAGCGCCGGGTGGACGAGGGGCTTTCCGGCCATCGAGAGGATCTTCGGAAAGTCCGCTTCGCCGTTCGGGTCCCTCCCCGGGACGTACAGCTCGATCTCGCCCGAGACCTCCTTCAGAGTCGTCGCCTTCCGGGGAGGGTTCTTCATCTCGGCGAAGACGATCGTCGGAGGGGCCGGCCCCTCCTTGGGCTTGCCGAACTGGCCCCGCTGGGTCGGCTCGAGCCGCGCTTCGCCGGCGTCCTCGCGGACGAGATTCGTGCCGAGGTCGTCCACGGCCTTCATGACGACGACGCGCGACGCCTTCGCCTCGAAGGCCGGGATGTCGGGGAGCTCGATCCCGAGCGTGAAGCGGGGGAAGTGGCCCTCGGATCGGCGGTCCTGGACCGTCTTCAGCGTGGCGTTCGCCGGGGTCGCCTTCGCCGGGGCGGGAGTCGCGGTCTTCGCGGCCGTAGCCGGCTTCGTCTTCGGTTTCGCCTT
>CALBDV010000329.1 GCA_937927565.1 uncultured Holophagales bacterium | reverse complement strand
GCGTGCGCGCAGCGACGGCCGAATCCGCGGACCTCACTCACGCTCATTCCCGGGAAGTTCGGGACGAGACGGAGGGCATCGACGACCTGCTCCAGCATGAAGGGCTGAATGACGGCGACGACACCGTGCATCGACTCACTGTCCATGGGTTACCTCCGTCTTCGCGGCACGGCCGGCCCGGCCGAAGAAGCTGTAGATCGTGGGGAGGATGAAGAGGGTCAGAATGGTCGAGGTCACGAGGCCGCCGATCACGACAGTGGCCAGCGGCCGCTGGACCTCGGCGCCCGACCCGGTCGCGAGCGCCATCGGCACGAAGCCGAGGGATGCGACGAGGGCGGTCATCAGTACCGGGCGGAGGCGCAGTCCGCACGCCTTTCGAAGGACGTCGGCGATGTCCAGGTGTGAACGTGCCTCGAGGTCACGGATCTGCGTCATCAGGACGACGCCGTTCAGGACGGCGACGCCGAAGAGCGCGATGAACCCGACGGCCGCGGCAATCGAGAAGGGAAGCCCTCGGAGGGCCAGTGCGATGACTCCGCCCGTGGCGGCCAGCGGGACGTTGAGGTAGATGAGAACGGCCGGCTTCAGCGCCCCGAA
Source organism: uncultured Holophagales bacterium (assembly GCA_937927565.1). Taxonomy (GTDB): domain Bacteria; phylum Acidobacteriota; class Thermoanaerobaculia; order UBA5066; family UBA5066; genus UBA5066. The sequence goes on along the minus strand of CALBDV010000329.1, from coordinate 4,098 downwards.
GGTGAAGTAGAGCATCGCGAAGATCAGGGCGAGGGCGAGCGGCACGACGACCATCAGCCTCCGGGACGCTCTCTCGAGGTTCTCGAACTGGCCTCCCCAGCGGATGTAGTAACCGTCGGGGAGCTTGACGGCGCTCTGGAGCTTTGCCTTCGTCTCCGTCACGAAGGACGCGACGTCGCGGCCCCGGACGTTCACCTCGACGACGACGCGGCGCTTCACGGCCTCGCGCGAGATCTGGGACGGCCCGGTGTCCAGGACGATGTCGGCCAGCTGTCCGAGCGGGACGAGGGCACCGCCGGGGGCCGCGACGGGCACGTTCCGGAGGCCCTCGATCGTCTGGGCCGCCGAGTCGTCGAACCGCACCGCAAGTGAGAAGCGGCGCTGACCTTCGAACACGGTCCCGACGATCTTCCCGGCCCGCGCCGCCTCGACCGTGTCGAGCACGTCGCCTACTGAGATGCCGTAACGGGCGCAGCGATCGCGATCGACCTTCACACGGAGCACCGGGAGACCGGCTGTCTGCTCCGCCTTGACGTCGGCCGCGCCGGGCACGGTGGCGACGACCCGCGCGATCTCCTCGCCCTTCTGCCGGAGGAGCTCGAGGTCGTCTCCGAAGAGCTTGATGCCGACGTCCGATCTCACGCCCGCGATGAGCTCGTTGAAGCGCATCTCGATCGGCTGCTGGAAGGAGAAGCCGACGCCGGGAACGGTCTCGCCGAGGGCCTCCGCCATCTTCTCGACGAGCTCCCCCTTGGATTTGGCCGACGTCCATTCGTCCTTCGGCTTCAGCATCACGAAGACGTCCCCGAGCTCGATCCCCATGACGTCGGTGGCGAGCTCCGGGCTACCCGACCGGCTCACCACAGTGATCACCTCCGGGAACCTCTTCAGGACCCGCTCGATCCGCCCCGTGCTGGCCGCGACCTCGGAGATGCCCACGGAGGGGGGGCGGACGGCGCTGATCGAAAGGTCGCCCTCGTCGAGGCGAGGCAGGAACTCGCCCCCGAGCGTCGAGGCGACGGCGGCGCCCACGGCGACGAGGACGACCGCGGCGATGACCACGGGGGCCCGCCGGGAGAGGCAGACGTCGAGGCCGCGAAGGTACAGAACCCGCAGCTTTCCGACGAAGCGAGGCTCGTGGTCGTGCCCCGTCTTCTTCAGGAAGAGCGACGCGAGGACCGGGGTGAGGGTCAACGTGAGCAGGAGGGAGCCGGCGAGGGCAAAGACGACGGTCCAGGCCATCGGCTTGAACATCTTTCCCTCGACGCCCTGGAGGCTCAGGATGGGAAGGTAGACGAGGATGATGATGCCGATGCCGAAGGTGATCGGCCGGACGACCTCGTGGGCGGCCTCGGCCGTGAGCTGGCGCACCGTCTTGTCGCGCCCTTCTGGCTCGGAGAGCCGCCGGACGACGTTCTCGATGAGGACGACGGCCCCGTCCACGATCAGCCCGAAGTCGATGGCCCCGAGGCTCATGAGGTTTGCCGAGATCCGCGACTCGACCATCCCCGTGAAGGCCAGGAGCATCGAGAGAGGGATCGCGGAGGCCACGATGAGGGCCGCGCGCACGTTCCCGAGGAACGCGAAAAGCACGGCGATGACGAGGATGCTCCCCTCGAGGAGGTTCGTCTCGACGGTGCGGATCACCCTTCGGACGAGGGCGGCCCGGTCGTAGTAGGGAACGATTCTGATTCCCTTCGGGAGCGTCGGCTGGAGCTCTTCCACAGCCTCGCGGGCACGCGTCGCGACCTGGAGCGCGTTCTCACCCGCGAGCATCTGGACGAGGCCGATCACGGTCTCGCCGTGGCCGTCCGCCGTGGCGACGCCGATTCGCAGCATCGACCCTTCCCGCACCTGCGCGACGGCGCCGACGGTGACGGGCGTTCCCTCGGGGGCGGCCTTCAGCACGATCTTCTCGATGTCGGAGAGCGAGCTGACGAGGCCCTCCCCGCGGACGATGTACTGCTCGCGGTTGTGCTCGATGTAGCCGCCGCCGGCGTTCGCGTTGCCTCGCTCGACGGCCTCGAAGACCTCCTTCAGGGAGAGGCCGTGCGCCCGCAGTTTCGCGGGATCGACGACGACCTGGTACTGCTTCGGAAGGCCGCCCCAGGTGTTGACCTCTGTGACGCCGGGAACGGCGCGCAGCCGGGGCGCGATCATCCAGTCGAGGATCGTCCGGCGCTCCATCGCGGAGATGCCGTCTCCCTCGACTGTGAACTGGAAGACGTCGCCGAGCCCGGTCGTGACCGGACCCAGCTCGGGAGTGCCCAGACCCTCCGGGATCGCTTCGCGTGCCTGGACGAGGCGCTCGGAGACGAGCTGGCGGGCGAAGTAGACGTCGACCCCGTCCTGGAAGACGATCGTCACCGCAGAGAGGCCATAGCGGGAGATGGAGCGGATCTCCTGGAGCTTCGGAAGGCCGTTCATCGCGGCCTCCACCGGGTACGTCACGAACTGCTCCATCTCCACGGGCCCGAGGGCCGGAGCCTTCGTGAGGACCTGTACCTGGACGTTCGTGATGTCGGGCTGGGCGTCGATCGGGAGCTGCGTCAGGGAGTAGGCGCCGCCGGCGATGAGGAGGACCGCGGCCAGTAGGACGATCGCCCGGTTTTCGAGGCTGAGGTCGACGAGCCGCCGCAGCACCTCAGTCCTCCTCCACGAGCGAGGCCTTGGCGAACTCCGACTTCAGGACGAAGCTCCCTTCGGTGGCGACGACGTCGCCAGCCTTGATGCCGGCGAGAATCTCGGTGAAGCCCTCGAAGCTGTGTCCGACCTCGACGTAGTGCCGTTGGAAGACGCCGGGCTCGACCTGAACGAAGACAGTCGAGCGACCCTCCAGCGTCTGGATGGCCGACTGGGGAACGGCCACGATCGGGTGCGCCTCGCTCTGCGGCTTCGGGACATCGACCTGGGCAGTGACGAAGAGACCCGGGCGGAGCTTCTCCGAACGGTTCTCCACCGTCGCGCGGACCCGGACGCTCCTGGTCTGCGGATCGACGACGCTGCCGAGGAAGTCCACGCGGCCACGGAAGGTCTCCTGGGGATACGCGTCGGTTCTCAGCGTTACAGACAGCCCTTCGTGAAGGAGGGCGAGGTCTTTCTCGTAGGCATTGAGGAACACCCAGACGGACCCCAGGTCGGCAATCGTCATGAGCGGCTGCAGCGCCTCGAAGAGGGCGCCGGAGGTCACCTTTCGGTCGATGACGCGGCCGGCGAAGGGAGCCCGGAGCGTGAGCGTGGCGCCGTCAGCCGCGGAGAGCCTGTGGTCGACAGCGTTGGCTCGCAAACGCGCGATCGTCTCTTCGCTGTCACCGTAGAGGTGGAGCGTCCTCTCGGCGGAAGCGACGGCGGCCTTCTTCGCCAGGTAGTCGCCTTCGCGAGCCTGGAACTCCCCGGCGCTGATGGCATTCGCCTCGACGAGCTTCCGGGCTCTCTCGTAGGCGCTGGCCGATACGTTGAAGCTCGACAGCTCCGTCACGAACTCCTCGCGCGTCCGACCGAGGTCGACGCTCTCGATCACGAGGAGCGGATCGCCGGGCTTTACGCGAGCGCCCAGGTCGACCGGAATCGACGTCACCCGGCCCTTGACGTTCGCGGCGACCAGGAGGAGGCGGTTTTCGTCGAATCCCACGCTGCCGGTGAGAGACAGAATGTGTGAGAGGTCGACGATCTGGACCTTCCACGTCGTGATGCCGGCTTCGGCGATCGCGGCGGCGGTGAGATGGACGCGCTGCGGGGTCGCAGGCTCTTCGACCTTCTCGGCGGTTTTCGCGGGGGCTTCAGGCGCGGGAGCGGCACCGCGGCCCTTGCCGCAGCCGGCGAGAGCGACGGCGGCGGAAAGGGCGAGGCCGGAAAGGAGGATGGCGGGCTTCCTGTTCACTTGCTATCTCCCGTGGTGTCGTCGTTCGGGCCGAGGAGCCGCCGAAGCTCCGCGATCGCGGTCGCGAGCTCGAAGCGGGCGCGGATCTCCTCGCGGCGGGCCTCGCGGGCCGTGCGCTGGGCGTCGAGGAGGTCGAGGAGGGACGTCTCGCCCTCTTCGAAGAGGAGGCGGGCGAGGCGGACGCTCTCGGCGGCGGATGGGAGGAAGTCTCCCTCGAG
>CALBDV010000328.1 GCA_937927565.1 uncultured Holophagales bacterium | reverse complement strand
GGAAGTAGGCCGAGATCTCGACCGTCGACTCGCCCACCTTCCAGTCGAACGACTCGCCCTTCTCGACAACGAGGACGCGGAGCGCCGGGTTGCGGCGCCGAAGGAGGATCGCGGTCGAGGCTCCGGCGATGGCGCCGCCAATGACGACGACGTCGAAGCTCCCGGTCTCGCCCACTGCTGCTGGCCCCTCAAAAGGGACCTTTTCCGTCCCGATCATGGTGCGGATGATAGTGAAATCCCCTCTCGCAACAAGCTACCGCTGAATCGCTGAACCTCTCTCCCCGCGGTGCGTATCCCGATCATGTTCATTCCCACGAGTTTCCGCCTCGCCCCGGGAGTCCTCGTGCTCGCCCTGTTTCTCGTGGCGCTCCCGGCGTCGGGCGCGGACGACTCCATCGATTTCGGATCGGATCGCTGGACGATCACGAACGGCCGGGTCGTCGAGCACCTCGGACGAAAGAGCCTGGCGGGCTCGGCCTCGCTGAAGGACGCCGTCTTCGAGGACGGCGTCATCGAGGTCGACCTCGCGGTCACGGGCGCCCGCTCGTATCCCGGCGTCCTTTTCCGAATGGAATCTCCACGCGACTTCGAGCGCGTCTACCTCCGCCCTCACCGGGCCGGCCCGTCCGGGTACCCCGACGCCGTCCAGTACCTCCCCGGCTTCAACGGCGTCGATGGATGGCAGCTCTACAACGGGCCCGGCTTCACCGCCGGCGCCACGATCCCGGCCGGCCAGTGGGTACATCTCAGGATCGAGGTCAAGGGGACGCAGGCCCGGGTCTTCCTCGGCGACTCGGCCGAGCCCGTCCTGAAGATCCACGAGCTCGTGAGGGGCCGAAGCAAGGGAGCTCTCGGCCTGAACGGTCCACCGGACGGCTCGGCGTTCTTTTCCGCCTTCCGGTACCGGGCGGACTCCGAGCTCTCCTTCCCGCCCCCACCGCCCGTCGACGTCCCACCCGGGCTCCTGACGGACTGGAAGGTCTCGAAGCCCTTCAAGGCGCGGCTCGTCGACCGCGAGACGCCGCCGTCCACCTGGACGCTCCCGGGCACCGAGTGGGTCGGGGCGAGGGTCGGCCCCTCGGGCCTCGTCGACGTCGCCCGCCTCTTCGGCCGCCTCGGACCCGAGCCTGACGCCGTCGTCGCGAAGGCCGTCGTTCGTTCGGACTCGGAGCGGCTCCTCAAGGTGAACGTCGGGTACAGCGACGAGGTGTCCGTCTACCTGAACGGCACGCCCCTCTTCCACGGCGCGAGCGCCTATCGGCAGCGAGACCCGTCGTTTCTCGGAATCGTCGGGCTCTTCGACGCCGTGTATCTCCCTTTGAAGAAGGGCGACAACGAGCTGACCCTTCTCCTGACGGAGGCGATGGGGGGCTGGGGCTTCGTCGTCCAGGACGCGACGGCGGTCTACGCGGCTCCGGGGGTCGCGGAAGCGTGGACGTCGCAGGAGCGGTTTCCCGTTCCCGAAACGGTCGTCCACGACCCGGGAACCGGCACGCTCTTCGTCTCGGGATACGACGGCTGGAACCGGAGCGCCGGTGAGGGGCGTCAGTTCATCTCCCGGCTTTCGCTCGACGGGAAGGTCCTGAGCCTCCGGTGGGCAGAGGGTCTCAGAAACCCCGTCGGGCTCGCAGTCTCCGGGGACTCCCTCTGGGCCGTGGAGACCGGTGGCGTCGCCCGGATCGAGATCGCCACGGGGAAGCTGCTGGGCCGGATCGAGGTGCCGGGAGCCGTCGCGCTCAACGACATCGCCGTCGCGAAGGACGGGACGATCTACCTCTCGGACCCCGGCGCGAACGCCCTGCTGCGGATCGTCTCCGGCAAGGCGGAAGAGTGGCTGAAAGGGGGCGAGATCGCCCGCCCGAACGGGCTGCACCTCCTGGGCGGAAAGCTCTTCGTCGGCAACAACGGGGACGGATGCGTGAAGAGCGTCGACCTCGCGACGAAGGAGGTTCGGACAGTGGCCGACCTCGGGGCCGGAATCATCGACGGCGTCGAGAGCGACGCCGCCGGGAGCCTCCTCGTCTCGCACAACGAGGGGAGGCTCTTCCGCATCACGCTCCCGGGAGAGGCGAAGGGCGAAGGGAATGCCAGGATCACGAAGCTCCTCGACACCTCCGTGCGCGGAATCCCGCTCGCCAGCTTCGCCTTCCTCGCCAAAAAGGGGCTCGCCGTCTTCCCGACGTTCACCGACAACCGCGTCGTGGCCTACCGGCTCCCGCCCGGCTGAGACGGCCCGTCCCGGCCGGGAGGGAGCCGGAGTACCGGGCGCGGGACTACCGCCCGGCGAAGATGAAGATGGCTCCCGCGAACGCCGCGAGGAGGACGACGGCGGTGAGCACGACGGAGCCCCCCATGATCAGGAGCTTCGTCCGGGCACGCTCCCGGGCGTCGTCCAGGAAGCGGCGTTCGGCGTCTGGGGACAGGTGGACGTGAGGAACGAGCTCGTTCATGACTTCACTCTCCTTCAGGGTCATGGAAAAGGACGGGTCCTGGGCGAGGAACGTGTCCACGAGCGCACGGCTGTCGGGGCTGGCATCCCCGGAGCGGCAGAGCGCCCAGAGGTCGCTGACGACGTCACGGGTCACTTCGAGCTTCATCGCGGCTCTCCTTGCTGGCTTCCCGCTCGCGCGAGACGGACGCGGGCGCGGTGGACTCTCACCTTCGCGGCGGTCTCCGAGATCCCGAGCGCGGAAGCGATCTCTTCGTAGGACAGTTCGTGATCGACACGCAGGAGAAGGGCGGATCGCTCCCCTTCCGGGAGGTGCCGGAGCGCTTCCAGCACCGTCCCGAGACGAGCCGCCTCGGCCAGCCGGTGCGCCGGGTCGACGTCCGGGGCGACGAGAGCCTCCGGGAGCGTGACCTCCTTTCGCCGGCCGCGGAGCCCGCTCAGGAACGTGTTCCGGGCGACGGCGAGGAGGTAGGCCAGCGCCGTCCGCGTCTCGATCCGCGGGGCCTTCGTCAGGACCTTCACGAAGGTCTCCGACACGAGGTCCTCTGCCAGCGCCCGGTCGCCGGACAGGCCGAGCGCGAACCGGAGGACGGCCGGGGCGTGCTGGCGGTAGAGCGCTTCGAGCTCGTTCACTTCAACGATGAATACACCGGATCGGTCCGCGGGTTACATCGGAGTGGCTGCCCCTTCGACGGGCTGGACGCCCGGGGGGCCGTCCGAGGGCGCCTCAGCGGGAGTAGACCAGGAGCACCTTCTCGATCGCACCGCCGAGGTAGAAGACGACCAGGGCCGACACGAGGGCCGGCTCGAGGAACCGCCAGGCGACTCCGATGACCCCGACGGCCTTCCCGGCTCCGGCTGACCGCCGCCGCTGGCGCGCGAGAAGGGCGTGGCAGCGGGCTCGAGTCCGGGCGGTCGAGGCGGGCTCGACCTCGAGCGTGGAAAGGGGTTCGAGCTCCGGGACGAGGAGACAGCCGTTGGTCTCGGAATCTTCCATTGTTCACGTCCTTCCTGCCCGGGACGGTCCTGCGCCTTCCATCTCCCGGAGCCGTTGGCCGAGAAGGGCGCGGCCACGGGATAGCCGCTGCCGGAAGGCCTCCGGCGTGAGGCCGGAGACCCGCGCCGCCTCGGACGGCGTCAACCCGTGGATCCCCACCAGGAGAAGCGCCTCCCGGTAGCTCGGGGGGAGCGTGGCGAGGCCTCTCTCGAGCCTTTCCTCGAGCTCGTTCGTTGCGGCCACCTCGAGGGGAGACGGCGTCGCCCGATCGGGCGGGTCGAGTTCGCCGAGACTCCCCTCGTCGAGAGCTCGCGCCCGCCGGTGGCTCAGGAAGAGGTTCCTGGCGACGGTGAAGAGCCACGGGGCGAGCCTCGAGTCGTCCCTCAGGCTCGCTATCCCCTTCACGAGCCGAAGCCACGTCTCCTCGAGGAGTTCCTCGGCCAGCTCGCGACGACGCGTCAGGCGGAGGAGGAACGCGAAGAGACGCCTGTTCCACGCCTCGTAGACCCTGTCGAACGCGACGGGGTCGCCCACCCTCAGGCCGCGGACCAGCTCCCTTTCGGATCCGGGGTCCATGCGGTGGATTAGACGCGGACCGAGGCTTGTCGTGACAACGAGGAGCCCCGTCACGGTTCCTCTCCCGCCGCGTCATTCCCTTCCGAGTGAAAGGAGGCCCCCGATGATCCTCGGAATCTCGTTCATGCTCTTCCTCCTCGCGGTCGGTGTCGCGACACTGGGAATGGCCGTCTCGATCGCCGTCCGGCCGACCGAACGAAAGGTCCTTGCGTTCCGTCCGATGCCTTCTGCCACCGTATCCGCCGTCGTCGCGGCCATGGCCGCGGGTCTGGCCACTTCGCTGACGAATGCCGCCGGACACCCAGGCGGCCTCGCGGGCCAGGAGGCCAGCGCGCGGCTGCTCGCCGGGCTCGCCGAGGCGATGGTGCCTCCATTGGTCGGCTTCGCTCTCCTCTCCGTCGCCTGGCTCCTGGTCTCGATCGGTGTGAGACGGCAGGCGGGGTCCGGCCTCGCCTCGTGACGGCGCCGGTCGGCGTCCCTTCAGTGAGCCCGCTCACGGCGCCCCGATCGGCCCCGTCGTGTATAGACTTCCCCCCAAGAAGGGGGATCCCATGAAGAAGACCCTGATCCTGATCGCGCTCCTGATTGCGCTGCCGCTCGGCGCCGAGGAGATCACCGTTGACAAGATCCTTGCCGCGCACGGCTTCGGCGCCTCGGTCGAGAGCATCCTCGCGA
>CALBDV010000327.1 GCA_937927565.1 uncultured Holophagales bacterium | reverse complement strand
AGGAACACCGGCAGGGCGACCGCCTCCCGGAGGCGCCGGCTGAGGGTCCAGTCGAATGTCCTCGTGGTGCTTTCTGAGGTTCGCGAGGAGGTCCGGGATGGTCGACGAATGGAACAGCCGGACCGCGATTCGTGCGGCGTTCGGCGACAGAACGAGCACGAACGCCTTCGTCTCTTCCGCCTTCGTCGCCAGCTCGGCGTACACCTCGCTCCCCTGCCGAAGAGCAAGAAGAAAGGCCTCGACCTTCTTCCGGCGCCCCTCGTCCTGCGCTCCGGCGGAGTCCGTGAAGTCGGAGCCCGCGACCATGAACGGAAGGAAGATGTCCTCCTCGAGACACTCCCGGTCGGTCCAGAAGGCCACTGTCGCATCACCGAGCGAGAGTCGGTGCTTCTCCTTCCTCGGTCCGTCCAGGAGCGCGTTCAAAGCGGTAACGTAGCGGAAGGCCGCGTCGGTGGAGACCGGTGCGTTGTAACTCTGCTCCTTTCCGTACGAGCAGTAGGCGTTTTCGTTGAATCCGACGATGGCTCCGCCAGTCGGATTGGCGCCCCAGACACCCTTCACGGGCGGATGAGTGCGAGCGAGGGAACCGACCTGCCCGGTAACCAGGCACGTTCCGACCACCGCGCTCTCTTCGCTCCTTCTCCTGTACTCCGAATCCCACCACGCTCTCACGGAAGGCCGCTCGTGCACGAGTTCCTCCTCACCGAGGATCTGAAAGACGCCCTGGCCGTCCGCAAGCTCCGTCAACTCGGGATAGTCCGACAGGCGGTCGGAGTTCCAAGCTTCGAAGAAACGACAGACAGCCGAATAGGCATCGTCCCCGATCGCAGTTTCATGAGCCAGGTGGAAGGCCTTCGTGGCCTCGAGCTCCAGGCGTGCCGGCACCACGACGCGTCCCTTCTTGGCGCCTGTCGCGGTCTCAGTCTCCTCGACGCGACCCCCCAGAAGGAACGCGCAATCGCCTCGCAGGGGAAGAACCTTGTCATGGACGGAATTCATGGTGATGGCCCCGGTGGGCTTCGTCCCCCCTGGAACCACGAGCTGTCTAGCGACTCGCTTGCCGTGGATCTCCCTTCGCGCGTCCTGGACACCGAACAACGTGCCGTCGGGATGTATGACCACCTTGAAGGTCACCCGCTGGAGCGAGTAGCCATACGGAGCGATCTCGTAGGACTCGTCGTCCTTCAGTCGGTCATAGAGGTCGCAAAGAGCGCTCAGGAGCATGGCGGGTTCCCCTGAGCGGTCGCGAGCGAGACGACGTCAGGAACGTCCATGACGCCGTCCCGCATTCGGGCTTCGAAGAACAGCGGCTCGGCCCTCAGCCTCCGACCCCGGTACCTCTCGACGACACTCCCTTTCGGGTCCGGGACAAAGGTGATCGAGTGGAGCATGTAGCCGAAATGGCGCTCTCCCTTCAGCTCGCCGGGACATTCTGGAAACTCGTCCACGAGCTCGAAACTCGCGGGGAACTCCCTGCACCCGAGGTACGGATGGTGGAAGCACTGGCCCTTCGAGGCCCGATCCTTGAACGTCCTGAGGTGCTTGGCCTCCGGGCTGTCCAGCACCCGGCCGTCCCCTTCTTCGCGCTCCGTCACCTCGACGTGCGCCTCGATTCCATAGCACACGTCGCGCAGGATCATCGCAGCGCGCTGCTGGCGGTGATCCTCAACGTTGATGCCGAGCGCACCTCGGCCATTCCGATGTGCGGCAGCCACGCCGCGCGCCCCATCCACGGAGATCTTCGCGTCGATCTCGTTGCGCCGGATGTGTGTAAATCGGAGCGGCGCGAGGACTCGGATTCGGTCTACGACCCACCGGATCTGCGGCTTCCAGTAGATCGCCTCCAGAATCCCGCGGGCGGCGCCCGGTGTCATCACCTCGTACGACACCCGCTCGACTTTCATCTCCGGGCGCGTGAACGAGGCCAGATCGCCCCATACCTTGACCCTGACCCCGAACGTCATCGGCACCTCCTTGCGTCAAGCGGTGATGAGCACCGGCTCGGGCTCGTCGAGGACGAGCCCCAACCTATCCGAGTATTGGAGCTGTGGAGCGCTGAGCACGGCATACCGCTCCTTCACGAGCTCGATCGAGCGACCCATGTGCCGCTGGAATTCCCGAGGTCGGACGTCGACCGTGTAACGCTGGAGCCTCGCCAGTATGGCCCGGCTCGCGCGGTCCGGTGCCACCCTTAACGACGCGCAGAGATCGCGCCCGCTTTCTCCCCACGGGACGATCACCGAACAGCCGGAGTCGTCGATGAGCCGAAAGTCCTTCGCGGCCGTCGCGAAACCGAAAAGGAACGGCAGCGAGGGGTCGTTCGAGAGCAGGTGGAAGTTGTCGAGGATTCCCTTCGCGTCCCACCGTGAAGACTGGTCCCAGAGATAGAGCCGAAAGTAGTGCTCGACCGCTTCCAGGGAGAGAGGGTCGGCGTGGAGCTGCAGAACCTGCTCGGCCAGGCGGTGGCGACCCTGGTCTCGCCCGAGA
>CALBDV010000326.1 GCA_937927565.1 uncultured Holophagales bacterium | reverse complement strand
CGTCCTGCTCTCGCGCCTTCCGAACAGTTTCACCGCTCGCGAGGCGTTCTTCGGTGGGCTCGACAATCCGCGCTGGATTGCGCCCCTTCGCCGGAAGGGGTTCTTCCGGTCTCCGCCAGCGCCGTACGCCTCGGCGGACGGCAAGTCCACCGTCTATGTTCTTTGGCCCGAGTCTCGCTACCTCGCGAGAATGGCGCGGCGCAGTTCAGCACAGCAAGAGGTGGCTACGGCGCTCGCGGGTATGGAACAGACAGAGAACTTCCGTGTCATAGCGGATGTACTTGACGCGCTCTCGTGTTTGCCGGTCGCGCATTCGCGAGCGACGATCGAACGGATAGTGTCGTGGGAAGAGGGCCAGAGCCGAGTCGGCTCCCTTATCCCGGAGAAGTTTGCCGCTCTAGCGAGGCATCTCTATGTATCCAGTGAACCGACGCTCGCCGCGCGGGTAGTTCGGTCGCTCCTTGCGATACGCCTTCCCGCATATGGCGAGTCCGGGGGCCCCTCGGCGCGGATCTCATCGTGGGACTATCGGCGACTCACGGCAGCCGAGGGCCCGCTCCTTGGGGCCATCGCGGGTGCATGGGAGAAATGCGATCCTCTGCTGTCTCTGCTAGAGGACCCACTACCAGTGCCGAGCGGTGCGCAGTCTCAGGATTCTGGGGTGTCAACACTCTGGCGTCCGGCGATCGAGGAGAGCGATCAGAATGACGACAGCCCATTCGATGCTCTCGTGGCAGCCGTACGAGATGCGGTGCAGGCAACGGTCGACCAGGATCCGGCAACCCTCCCGCGGCTGCTGGAACGTCTCGAGAAGCCCGGGCAACTGCAGGGTGTCCGTCATCGCCTGTGCCTTCATCTCCTTCGGACGAGCAGGGAGTCAGATTTCGAGACGATCGCAGCGATACTTCGGGATCCGTCGCACTTCTCTGAAATCGAGTTCCACCACGAGACGGCCCTCCTGCTCCGAGATCGCTTCGGCGGTCTCGAACCAGCTGTGCAGGATGAGATCTGCCGACTTCTTCAGGCGGCAACGTGGGTCGAAGCGGCTCTAAAGCGGCGGGCCACGGAGGGAAGTCCGCTCGACGCTGCTGGAGAAGAACGGTACCGCGCGGTCGTAACGCGAGATTGGCTGACCCTGATCGCGCCCCATCTCTCTGGAGCGTCGCGAACGCTATACGACGAGCTCACCGCTCGTTTCGGAGAGGCGGAGCATCCGGAATTCCTGAGCTTCACCAGCGGGACGTTCGGGGCGGTCGGCCACGAGAGTCCGAAGGCGGCTGAGGCGCTTGCCGAGCTACCACCGTCGGAGCTGCGGGC
>CALBDV010000325.1 GCA_937927565.1 uncultured Holophagales bacterium | reverse complement strand
CAGGGGAAGAGGACTCGAGCGAACCTGGCCAACGGCGCACCTCGGGCGAACGATAGCCCGGACCGCGTCGCGGCAGGTGAAACCCGCGCTCGCGGGCCGCGTAGCTCCTCGTTGATGAGAGCCCGCATCCCGCTTGCCGCCGCCCTCGTCCTCATCCAGCTCGCCGCCTGTCGCATCGGTGTCGCGCCCGCCGCCCGCAGAACCGCAGAAACGGCCCCCGATCCCTCCGAGCGATTCCTGGAAGCGTGGAGACTCAGCCGAAAAGGAGACGTCGAAGGATCCCTCCGGATACTGCGGGAGCTCGACGACGCCGGCTGGGCAATCCCTCCCTACGAGGCCGAGTTTCCGGCCCTCGCCTCGCGGGACGAATGGAAGGCGATCCTCCGCCGCATCGCGGCGCGCGAGCCCCGGACGGCCCAGGCGGAGGTCGCCTTCACGATTCCGCAGAAGGGGCTCGTCGCGGAGGGGATCGCGGCCGATCCCCGCGACGGCACGCTCTTCGTCGGCAGCATCCGCCAGCGAAAGATCGTCCGGGTGGACCCGACCGGCGCGACGCGGGACTTCGTCCCCACCGGCACGGCCGGGCTCGGCGAGGTCCTCGGGATCAAGGTCGACGTCCGCCGCGGGCTCCTCTGGGCCGTCGCGAACTCGGGTGGCGACGACGCCACCGGCGGGGCTGGCGCACGCTCCGGGCTCTGCTCGTTCGATCTCGCGAGCGGCGCGCCGAGAGCCTCGGTCGTCCTCGAGGAAGCAGGGCACCTGCTCAACGACATCGCGCTCGCTCCCGACGGATCCGTCTTCGTCACCGACAGCGAGGCCGGACTCGTCCACCGTCTCGCGACGGGAGGCACTTCTCTCGCCGCCCTGCCGGGAGCCAGCTTCCGTGCCCCCAACGGAATCGCTCTCCTGGACGAGACGCTCCTCGTCTGCGACGAGCGCGGGCTCTGGGCGCTCGACGGTGCGAAGGGCCCGCCCCGGCGGCTCGTCGCGCCGAACGGGTTCCCGCTCGGCGGCATCGACGGGCTCTGCGCGCGCGGGGGCACGCTCGTGGCGATCCAGAACGCCCTCGGCTCGACCCGAATCCTCCGGATAGAGCTCGCGGAAGGGGCGGCGGCCGTCTGCCGGGCCGACGTCCTCGAGACCGCGAATCCCCTATGGCACATCCCGACCACCGGTGCGCTCTTCGGGGACCACTTCTTCTACATCGGCAACAGCCACGTGGGCGCCGGAAACGGCGACGTCCCTGACCTCGCGGGGGAAGCGCCGACGCGGATCCACCGGCTTCACGTCCCCGGCTGACGCGGCTCTGGCCCTGGCCGGGCAGGGCGCCGCCCGAGCCCCGGGCTCACTCGTACTCGAGGGCCTCCGTGACGGGAGTGCGGGCCGCCTGCCGCGCGGGGACCCACGCGGAAACGGCCGAGAGGAACGGCAGGGCGACGAGGAGCTGGCCCAGGAGAAGCCACGGCGTCTCGTGCGGGAGGCTCCAGCCCGCAAACGCGACAGCGACGGTCTTCTCGACGAAGAGGGCGAGGAGGGTGCCGAGCGGCAGGGAAAGGAGGAACGCCGCGGCGGAGAGCGCGAGCGCCTCGAGGGCGACGCTGCTGCGGATCTGCCCGCCGAGGGCGCCGAGAGCCTTCAGGAGACCGATCTCGCGCGTCCGCTCGACGACGGAGATGAGGAGGGACGTGACGATGCCGAGGACGCCGACCGCGAGAGCGAGGACGAGCGTCACCTGCATGAGGGCGTAGAAGGCGTCGATCGCCTTCTCGACGTCCGCCACGAACTCGCGCTTCGTCGAAACGAGCGCGGGCATCCTCCCCTGCAGCTTCGTGCGGATGGCGTCGCGGACCTTCCCCGCGTCGGCCCCGGCGGCGAGGTTGACGTCGAAGACGTCGACCCGGTCGTCCTCGAAGGCGGCGAGGAACGTGCGGCGGTCGACGAAGACCGTCCCGCGGTCGGAGGTGTAGTCCTTCACGACGGCCGCGATCGGAAGACGGACGGTCCCGCGCGCTCCGGGCAGCTCGACGACATCGCCGACGCCCAGGTCGAACTTCCGCGCGAAGTTGTCCGAGACCGTGCACGAGCCGCCGCGTCCCACCTCGCGACGGGCGATCTCCTCGCTTCCCTCGACCCAGTCGTGCCGGGTGCGGTCGAGCATCGCCTCCATCTCGATGGAGGCGAGGACGATGGTCTCGCCCCGGTACTCGAGCCGCGGCGCCCGGTACGACTCAACCGAGCGGACGCCGGGGACCGCCAGGAGGTCGTCCTTCACCTCGGGCGCGAAGCGGTAGTCGGGGCGCGCGAAGTTCGCCGAGGCGCGGACGTAGATGTCGGAGGTGAGGATGTCCCTCATCCACCTCACGAGCGTCGCCGTCGTCGCCTCGATGTAGCCGCCGATCCCGACGGCGAACGTCAGGGCGAGCGTCATCGCCGTCACCGTTCCTGCGCTCCGGCGCGGGGACGAAAGGAGTGCGTCGGAAGCCAGTCGCCCCGCGACCGGGAAGAGGCGGGCGACGAGCGGCGCCCCGAAGGCGAGGAGGCGGTGCGAGACCGGGCCGACGACGAGAAGCGCGGAGAAGGCCCCGAGCGCGACGATCGACAGGATCATCGCCATCCCGGACACGGGGGGCCGCACGCCGAAAGCGACGGTCACGGCCAGGAGGGCCGCGCCCGACGCGACGCGACGCCAGCTCCACACGCCGCCCGCCTGGTGGACTCCCTTCGCGAAGGCCTCCGTCGGCGAGACGGCCGCGGCGGCGCGCGACGGTGCAAGCGCACCGGCGAGCGACGCGAGGAGGCCGAGGGCGAGCCCCTGGAGGACGAGCGGGAAAGTGAGACGCGCCTCGGACGAGGCGGTGACGCCGTAGACCTGCTCGGCCCCCTGCCGCATGACGTCGAGCGCGGCGCGGGTGAGGCCGACCCCCGCGAGGACGCCGAGGATCGAACCGGCGAGGCCGAGGGCGAGCGCCTCGAGGAGGAAGAGCGCCTGCACCTGCCGGGGCGTGGCGCCGAGCGCGCGGAGAGTGCCGATGTCGCGGCGGCGGCGGTTCACGGCGACGCTGAAGGCGTTGTAGATCAGGAACGCACCGAGGCCGAGGGCGAAGCCGCTCGTCACGTCGAACCCGGCGGCGAAGTTCGCGACGAGCTTCTCCATCTGCCCGCTTCTGCGGTCCGGCGTTTCGACCTTGACGTTCGGGGGAACGACGGCTCGCAGGGTCGCGGTCGCGGCGTCGAGCGTCACCCCCTCCTCGAGACGGACCTCGAGCCGGTCGAAGCGGCGCCCGCGCCCGAAGAGCTCCTGCGCCGCGTAGACGTCCATGACGACGAGGTTCCCGCCAAAGGCCTCGGCAAAGCCTTTCGGCGTCAGGAGCCCGCGGATCGTCACGCTCCGCGGCCCGGCGGGGAGCTTCAGGACCAGGACGTCGCCCACCTTCAGCCCCGCCCGCTCGGCCAGAGGCCGGGCGACGGCGACCGAGTCGGCCTGCGCGAGGAAGAGGAGCGGGTCGTCGAGGTCGGCGTCCTCCCCCTCGAAGCCGTAGTCGCGCATCTCGCGGTCGCCGAGAAGGTCGACCCCGAGGACGAGGAGGCTCCCCAGCTCGTCCCTCTCGGGAACGACGACCTGCTCGATGACGGGCGCCTGGGCACGAATCCCGGGCCGCTCGCGAATCGCCTCCTGCAGCTCCTCGGGAACGCCCCCTTCCTGCGTCAGCTGCAGCTGCGCCTTCCCCGCCATCCGGTCGACCGTCTCTCGGATGCCGCCGAGGAGACTCCCACGCGCTCCGACGACCGCGACGTAGGTCGCCACGCCGACGACGACGCCGAGAAGCGTCAGGAACGTCTTGGCACGGTGACGCCGGACGTAGGAGAGCGAGAGCGTCTGGAGAAGGAACTTCACCCGCGCGAGTCCTCCACGACGCGCCCGTCGCGGAGCTTCACGACCCTCTCGCACGCCGCGGCCGCGTGCGGGTCGTGCGTCACCATGACGATCGTCGTCCCGCGCGCCTCGTGGATCGACTTCAGGAGCTGGAGGATCTCCTCCCCCTTGGCCGTGTCGAGGTTGCCCGTCGGTTCGTCGGCGAGAAGGAGCGGCGCGCCCGTCACGAGAGCGCGCGCGATGGCGACCCGCTGCCGTTCGCCGCCGGAGAGCTCGTCGGGAAGGTGCGTGGTCCGTCCAGAGAGTCCGACCTCCGCGAGGGTCTTCAGCGCCCTCTCGCGCGCCTCGGCCGCCGGCCGCCCCGCGAGGTGCAGCGGCAGCTCGACGTTCAGCGCGGCGGAGAGCGTCGGCATCAGGTGGTAGGCCTGAAAGACATACGAGACGTGGGTCCGCCGGAAGAGCGAACGCTCCTCCTCGCTCTTCGACGCGAGGTCCGCTCCGGCCACCAGGAGCGTCCCGGACGTCGGCACGTCGAGACCGCCCATGAGGTTGAGGAGGGTCGACTTCCCGGAGCCGGACGGCCCCATCACCGCGACCATCTCTCCTTCGCCGATCGACAGCGACACCCCGTCGAGCGCGACGACGCGCGCCTTCCCCTCGTGGACTTTCCGGACGTCCTTCAGCTGGAGCATCGGGGAATGCTCCGGCCGGGCGGGAAGGGCGTCAAGGAGCGGCGAGACCGGCCCCCGGGCTACGTTTCATTCCCTGTCGAAACGAGCCCTTCGCGGGGAGGTCGCCTCTCCGGCCAGTCCCCTCAGCGGAAGTACCCGGAGACGTCCAGGACGACGTGGACGGGCTGGGCCGAGTCGTTCCGGACGGTGAGACGTCCCAGAGCACCCGGCACGGCAATGGAAGCCGAGGCCCGCGTTCGCCCCGGACGGATTGCCAGGACCTGGGCGACGGGCGCCGCGCTCCCGGCTCCGAAGAGCCGCAGGACACCATCCGCACCTGGCCCGACGCCCGTTACGTTCACGGCCATGGCACGCGCATCCGCCGGGACACCGCAGGTCCCGGCCGCGTCGAAGGTCAGCGTTCCGTTCGCGGCGACGGGCGCCCCGGACCCCAGACGCGTGTCGAGGACCCGGCACGGCGTGACGGCGAAGAACCTCGCGGAAGACTCGGTCCCCTCGAACGCGCCCACGTCGCAGCGCACGCCCGCCGGCCGCGCCACACCCCGTCCATCCACCGCGGCCCAGCAGCCGGCGAACGCCGCGTCCACGGCCGGGCTCCCCGGAAGGAGGGAGACGGTCTCCACGAGGCCGCCGTGATCCGCGAGCGGGCCGAGGAGGGGCTCGGCGACGACCGGGACCGCCACGCAGTTCTCGTCGTTGCCGTCGCCGACGTTTCGCTCTGGGAACTCGATCACGTCTCCGCCATTCGTCATCTGCGGCGAGCCGACGTCGCAGTTCTTCCCGATGTTCCAGGGGTTGCCGCCGTTCGCCGCGGTGTTGTGCGCGACGATCGAGGCCCGGATCGTCACGTTCGAGGCCGGAGCCGCGATGGTGATGCCGCCGCCCGTCCAGCCCGCGTGGTTGCGGACGACGGTGAGGTGGGAGAGCGTCACGTTCGGGCCGGACGGATAGATCGAGAAGCCGCCGCCGATGGCGTAGCCGGAAGGCGCCACGGCTCCCTCGGCCCGGTTCCCCGTGAACGTGACGTTCGTGATCGACGCCGCCGTCGGGTGGTAGAGCCAGAGGCCGCCCCCCTGGCTGAACGCGCCGTTCCCCGCGACGAGCGACCCTGTGAACGTGAGCGAGCCGTCCTGGTGGTAGATCGCGCCGCCGTTCCCGCCGGTGGCCCGATTCTCGAGGAACGTCGAGTCGACGACGACGAGCGCCTGCGGGCTCTGGTACATGACGGAGTGGATGGCGCCGCCCGCCCACGCGACGTTGTCGCGGAAGATGCAGCGCTCGACCCGGACCTCGCCGTCACCCGCACCGTCGACGTAGAGCGCGCCCCCCGTCGCCCCGAAGCTCGAGACCCGGGCTTGCGTCTCGTTGCCGATGAAGGCGGAGTCCCGGATCGTCAGCCCGTTCGCGGGGCCCGTCCCGTCCCCGCCGAGGTAACCGATGGCACCGCCGTTCCCGCCCCGGTTCCGGAGGAACGTGCTCCCGTCCACGGTCGAGACCCCTCCCTGGACGTAGATCGCCCCTCCGCCGACGTCATCGCCGGCCTGCGTGCAGACGTTGTCCTCGAAACGGACGTTCTCGACCGTGAGCGACGCCGTCCCGCGCTCGTGGTAGTGGCTCCGGACCGCGGCCCCAACGTCGGCGGCGCGCCCGCGCCGGAGCGTCAGGTTCCGCAGGGCGAGCTGCCTCTGGTAGTCGACGGAGAAGAGCCGGACCACGTCCTGGCCGTCGAGGGTCACGAGGCCTCCCCCGTCGACGTCGGTCGCCAGCGCCGCCGAGATGGTCTTCGTCGTGGTCATCGGGATCGTCACGGGCCCGCCGCCGCAGGAGAACGTCACGGCGCCCCCACCGGCGAGCGCGACGTTCAGCGCGGCCTCGGTGCAGGAGGCGGGAGTCCCGCCGCCGACGACTCCGGCGGCCCTCGCCAGGGCCGGCCAGAGGAGGAACAGGGCGATCGCGAGCCTCATCCGCGCACGATGGCGCGGCGATCCGCCGGATTCAAGTCCTCCGGCCCGCGCGGGTGACGGCCGTCACCGCGCCTCGACCAGACGAGAAGAAGAGGCCCGACGCGACTAGACTCCTCTTCGCACATGAAGTCCCACCTCAGAGCCCGCTACGCCGTCGTCCTCCTCCCGATCGCGACCTTCTGCTGTGCCCCGGTGGGTACGGCGCCCCGGACCGCACCCACGGTCTCCACCTCCGGCCCCACGGGGATTGCTCTCCCCTCGAGGCCGGCCGGTGTCCCGACCGACGAGCTTCATTGGCTGCGCGGGTCGGCCGAGTACCGCGCCATCACCGTCCAGACGTTCCGGGCGGCCCTCGAAGCCGCCGCCGAGGCGAGCGCCGGGAGACCCGCGGGAAGCTGGGGTGTTTCCGTCGACGCCGACGAAACGATCATCGACAACTCCGGTTACGAGGTCGAGCTCCAGCGGCAGGGCCTCGTCCACACGGACTCCGCCTGGAAGGCGTGGGTGGAGCGCGGCGAGCGGACGGCCGTGCCCGGCGCCGCGATGTTCCTCTCCGGCGTGCAAGAGCTCGGCGGACGCGTCGCGGTGGTCACCAACACCGCACGGTCGCTCTGCACGAACGTCGCCGCGAACCTGAAGGCCCTCTCGCTCCCGTACGACATCCTCGTCTGCCGCGCCGACGACGGCGAAGACCGGAAGGAGGGGCGTTGGCGGAGCGTTGCCGACGGCACCGCGAGCCCCGACCTCGGCCCGGTCGAGATCCTCGTGTGGGTCGGCGACAACATCCAGGACTTTCCCGATCAGAGCCAGGCGCTTCGCGGAGAGCCCGAGTCCGCTTTCGGAGACTTCGGCGTCCGCTTTTTCGCACTCCCGAACCCGATCTACGGGACCTGGGAGAAGAACGCGCCGAGGTAGCGCGACCGCCACGACAGCCGACCGGGCGGGCTATCGACCGTTCGGGTAGTCGGCGAAGACCGGCTCCCCGTCACGCTCCAGGATGCGGAGAAAGATGGGAACGACCTGCGGGTCGAAGTGCGCGCCCGCGCTCTCGGCGAGGTGGGCCCTGACGCGTTCGGAAGACCAGCCGGCCCGATAGGAACGGTCGTAACGGAGGGCGTCCCAGACGTCGACGACGGCGAAGAGCCGGGCCACGAGCGGGATCTCCTCGCCCTTCAGACCCCGCGGGTAGCCGGTGCCGTCCCATCGCTCGTGGTGGCAGTACGGGATGTCGAGCGCCGGCCGGAGGAAGTCGATCCCTTTCAGCATTTCCCAGGCGTGCCCGGGATGGCGCCGCATCTGCGCCTGCTCTTCTGCATCGAGTTCGCCGGCCTTGAGGAGGATCCCGTCGGGGAGCGCCATCTTCCCGACGTCGTGAAGGAGCGCGCCCCGCCGGACGTGGACGAGCTGCTCGCTGCAGACTCCGAGCTCTTCCGCCAGGCGGACGGAGAGGTCGACGACACGGCGGCTGTGGCCCTGCGTTTCGCCGTCCCTGAGGTCGAGGGCCCGGATCCAACCCTCGAGCGTCGCCTCGTAGGCCCGGAGGATCTCCTCCGCCCCGCGAGCCGCCGCCTCGACGGCGAGCTGGCGCTCCACGTCGGACGCCCGGCGACCGGTCGTCGTTCTCGTTCCCCGTTCGGTCACGAGGCTCCCCACGGCCCGACCGTAGCGAAACGGGGAGTACGAGGTCAAGGAGGCGCGGTCATCAGAGCGAAGAGACGAGAACGTCCCGGAAATCGCAGACGTCCGTCCGGACTCCATCGACCGGGTCGGACGCCCGGACCTCTTCGGCCTGAGATCACATCTCCATTAGACTCCGCCGCACGTTCCGGAGGGAATTCCCGATGAGTCTTCTGACGAAGTTCAACCTCGCCCTGATCCTGGTGTTCGCCCTCGCCCTCGTTCCTGCGGGCTGGATCGCGAACGACCTCCTGCAGAAGAGCGCCCGGACCCAGGTGATCGAGAACGCACGGATCATGATGGAGACCGCCCTCGCGGTGCGGACCTACACGATCAAGCAGATCCAGCCGCTCCTCGCCCCCCAGCTCGAGACGACGTTCCTCCCGCAGTCGGTCCCCGCCTACTCGGCAACCGAGATCTTCAACGCCATCCGGAAGACGAACCCCGAGTACGCCTACAAGGAGGCGACGCTCAACCCGACGAATCCCCGCAACCGGACGGTCGACTGGGAGGCGGACGTCGTCCAGGCTTTCCGCAACGACGACGGCAAGAAGGAGATCATCGGCGAGCGCGAGACGCCGCAGGGGCGGGCGCTCTTCCTCTCCCACCCGATCCGGATCAAGGACGCGAGGTGCCTCGCCTGCCACACGACGCCGGACCTCGCCCCGGCCTCGCAGGTCCGGGCGTACGGCCCGAACAACGGCTTCGGCTGGAAGCTGGACGAGGTCGTCGGAGCACAGATCGTCTCGGTGCCGACCTCGCTCCCGGTGAAGATGGCGCGCGACGCCTTCCGGACGCTCCTCGCGACGCTCGCCGGCGTCTTCGTCCTGACGCTCCTCATCCTCAACCTCCTCCTGAGGTTCGTCGTCATCCGCCCGCTCCGCGAGCTGTCGGCGATGGCCGACCAGGTCAGCCTCGGGAACATGGACGTCCCCGACGTGAAGGTCGGGGGGAGCGACGAGGTCGCCCAGCTCGCATCCTCGTTCGGGCGGATGAGGATCAGCCTCCGCAAGGCTCTCGCGATGCTGGAGCAGGAGTAGGCGGGAGGACCCCGCGAACATGTCGCTCGAAGAGGTCGGCCCCGGGCAGACGTTCGGCAGCTACGAGGTCCTGGAGGAGCTGGGCCGCGGGGGGATGGGACGCGTCTTCCGCGCGAGGCACGTCACGCTCGAGCGCGAGGTCGCGTTGAAGCTCCTCGCCGGGCAATTCTCGGAGGACGAGTTCTACGTCCAGCGGTTCCTCAAGGAGGCCCGGGCCGCCGCGCGGCTCAACCACCCGGGGATCGTCCAGATCTACGACTTCGGGCAGGTCGGCGCCCACTGGTACCTCGCGATGGAGCTCGTCGAGGGGCGTTCGCTCGCCCACTTCCTGAAGACGTGGGGGCGCTTCTCCGAGCAGAACGCGATCGTCCTCGCGCGCCAGACGCTGGCCGCACTCGGCGTGGCGCACGCGGCCGGGATCGTCCACCGCGACATCAAGCCCGACAACGTGATCCTCGGGAAGAAGGGGGTCGTCAAGCTCGTCGATCTCGGTCTCGCCAAGAGGATTGACGACCCGGGCGCCTCCTCGACGGGCTTCGCGGCGGGGACGCCGTACTACATCTCGCCGGAACAGATCGAGGGGCGCGCCGACGTGGACGGCCGCGCCGACCTCTATTCCCTCGGTGCCACGCTTTTCCAGCTCGTGACCGGGCAGGTCCC
>CALBDV010000324.1 GCA_937927565.1 uncultured Holophagales bacterium | reverse complement strand
TGATCCGGGGCGGGACGACGACGTTCGCCGACATGTACTACTACGAGTCGGACGTCGCGGCCTCGGTCGACAAGGCCGGCCTGCGTGCCATCCTGGGCGAGACCTGGATCGACTTCCCGGCGCCGGGGCATGCGAACCTCGAAGAGACGAAGACCGTCACGCGCGCCTTCCTCGAGAAGTGGAAAGGCCATCCCAGGATTTCGGCGGCCATCGCCCCGCACGCCCCCTACACGTGCAGCCGGGAGACGCTCCAGGCGGCCCGGGCCCTCGCCGACGAGTACGGCGCGCCGCTCCTGACCCACCTCTCCGAGACGCAGGACGAACAGAAGCAGATCCTCGAGAAGTACGGCAAGAGCCCGACGGCCTGGCTCGACGAGGTCGGGTTCCTCGGACCGCGCCTCTCCGTGGCCCACGGCGTCTGGCTGACGCCGGAGGACATGAGACTCCTCGTCGAGCGGAAGGTCAGCCTCTCGCACAACCCCGAGTCGAACATGAAGCTCGGCTCGGGAATCGCGCCGGTCGCCGCGGCCAGGAAGGCGGGCGTCGTCGTCGGCCTCGGGACGGACGGGTCCGCCGGCTCGAACAACGACCTCGACATGCTCGACGCCATGGACTTCGCGGGGAAGCTCGCGAAGGTGGCGGCCCTCGACCCGACGCCGCTCACGGCCCCGGAGCTGCTGCGGATGGCGACGATCGACGGCGCGAAGGCCCTGGGCCTCGACCGCCTCGTCGGCTCGCTCGAGCCGGGCAAGAGAGCGGACGTCATCGTCGTCGACCTCGAGAACGCACATGCCCAGCCCGTGTTCGACCTTCCGTCCACCGTCGTCTACGCCTCCCGGGCGGGCGACGTTTCGCTGACCGTCGTCGACGGAAGGGTCCTGTGGGACGGGGTGCGTGTCCGGACGCTGGACGAGGCGAAGGTCCTCGCCGTGGCGAAGGAGTGGCGGGGGAAGGTCCTGAAGTCGCTCGAAGAGAGCAGAGAGAAGAAATGAGCCTCATCGTAAGAACGATCGTCAAGAAGCGCGACGGCGGCGAGCTGTCGGAAGGTGAGATCCAGGACTTCGTCACGGGCGTGACCGACAGGACCGTCACCGACGAACAGGCGGCGGCGCTGCTGATGGCGATCTGCTGTCGCGGCATGTCGATCGCCGAGACGGCGGCGCTGACGTTCGCCATGATGAACTCCGGCGAGAAGTGGGACCTGACGGCCCACGGCTTCGTGGGGGACAAGCACTCGACGGGCGGGGTCGGCGACAAGTCGACGCTCGTCCTGGCCCCGCTCCTGGCCGCGTGCGGCGTGAAGACCGGGATGATGTCGGGGCGGGGCCTCGGGCACACCGGCGGTACGCTCGACAAGCTCGAAGCGATCCCCGGGTTCGTGACGGGCCAGTCGCGCGAGGCGTTCGACCGGCTCCTGGAAACCGTCGGTTGCGCGCTCATCGCCGCCACCGACACCGTCGCGCCCGCCGACCGCCGTCTCTACGCGCTTCGCGACGTCACGGGGACGGTCGAGTCGATTCCCCTCATCACCGCGTCGATCCTCTCGAAGAAGCTCGCGACGGGCGCCAGCGCCGTCGTCTTCGACGTGAAGACCGGAAACGGCGCCTTCATGCAGAAGCCGGAAGACGCCCACGTCCTCGGGCGCGCACTCGTCGACACGACCCGGGCGACCGGGCGCAAGGCGAGCGGGTACGTGACCGCGATGGACCGGCCCGTCGGCGTCGCCGTCGGGAACGCGAACGAGGTCGAGGAGTCGATCCGGCTCCTGCGTGGCGACGGCCCGGCGGACCTGCGGGAGAACGTCCTCCTCCTCGGCGCCGACCTTCTCGTCGCCGCGGGCATCACGGAGTCGGCCAAGGACGCCCGGAAGAGGCTCAACGCAGCTCTTCAGGACGGTACGGCGCTCGACACGTTCGCCCGAGTCATCGCCGCGCAGGGAGGAAACCCGGCCGTCTGCGACGACCTCTCGCTCCTTCCCCAGGCCGTCGCGAAGCACGACGTGAAGGCCTCCGCCGCCGGGACGATCCGGAGCGTCGCCACCCGCGAGCTGGGGCTCCTCTCCATCGAGATCGGTTGCGGACGGGCGCGCAAGGACGACGTCGTCGATCCGGCTTCGGGCTACCGGGTCCTTCGGAAGACGGGAGACGTCGTGTCCGCCGGAGAGCCGCTCCTCGTGGTCGAGCTCGGTCCGGGAACGACGCTGCGGGACGGCTACCTCGATCGCGTCGCAGCCTGCTTCGAGATCGGCCCGGCCGAGGGCGCCCCGGCGCCGCTCCCGTTCGTCGTCGAGAAGCTGTAGGAACCGTCTCGCGCGCCGCCGGCCGTTCGGCCGGCGGCCTTGCCGGACTCAGGCGGGGGAGGTCCCCCGCGACGGCCCGGAAGGACCCTGGCCCGTCCGGATCTGGACCTCGTCGACGCTCCCGAGGCGCGCTTCGCAGAAGTGCTTCAGGATCGTCAGGACGTTCGGCTGGCGCTCCGTGATCGCGTCGAGAGAGGCGCGGTCGAGGGCCAGCAGCTCGCACGCGGTCGCCGCGGTGATCGTTGCGCTGCGGGGCTTGCCGGTGAGGATCGATACCTCGCCGAAGAAGGCACCCTCGTACATCTCGCGGACCTTGTGGTAGTGGCCGTCCGGGTCCTTCACGAAGGCCTTGACGGTACCGGTCGTCAGGACGAAGAGGCTGTCCCCGGGGGCCCCTTCGGCGACGATGACGTCGCCCGCTTCGTACGTCAGGAGCTCGAGCCCCTTTATGACTTCCACGAGCTCTTCGCTCGAGAAGTCGCTGAAGAGAGGGCTCGCGACCATTCCCTGCGCGGCCTCTTCGCCGATGGGGTGCAGGCTTCTCGGGGCCGTTTCGGCGACCGCCTCCGGGAGCACCTCGTCTTCGTCCGCGTCGAAATCGACGACGAACCGAGACGGACCCGGATCCTTCAGGCCGCCGGTTGAGGGTGGAGCGGGAGCGGGCTCCGGAGCCGGAGCGGGTGTCGGCGCCGTCTCGAGCTCGGCCCTGCGGCGCATCGCGCCGGCCCGGAGGTTGTACCGGAGGGAGGACTCGGCGTCCTTTTCCTTCAGCAGGGAGGCGAGCTTCTCCTCGACCTTCGTG
This sequence comes from uncultured Holophagales bacterium, assembly GCA_937927565.1. GTDB lineage: Bacteria > Acidobacteriota > Thermoanaerobaculia > UBA5066 > UBA5066 > UBA5066. The sequence continues at coordinate 6,811 of CALBDV010000324.1, read as the reverse complement.
AGCGACGGGTCGAGCCGCTGGACCTTCTTGAGAACCGCGATCGCCTTGCCGACGAACCCCGAGGAAGCGTACTCGTCGGCGAGCTTCCAGAGGAGCTCGACCGCCTCGTACAGCTTTCCGTCGAGGGCGAGGACGTCGGCGAGCTGCTGCCGCACGGAAGCGTTCGCAGGGTCCTTCGTGAGTTGCCCCCGAAGGACCTTGGCCGCGCGGGGGTAGTTCCTTCTGGAGATGAGCTCGGCGACGTCGTCGCCACCCGAAAGCCACGAGAAGGCCATGAATGCGTGCTCCTCGATGACGGTAGGGCAGGCCCCGGACCCTGTCAAGAATGAGGAGGGCTACACTATCCCAGCTGCCCGAGGGGCGGTCCGCCGAGACACCGATGCCGAAAATCCTGGTCGTCGACGACGACGAAATGAACCGCGACATGCTCTCCCGCCGGCTCCTGCGGAAGGGATACGAGGTCGTCCTCGCCGTCAACGGCGTCGAGGCGATCGAGAGGGCCGTCGCCGACCGTCCCGAGCTGATCCTGATGGACCTGTCGATGCCGGTGCTCGACGGCTACGAAGCCACGCGACGGCTGAAGTCCGAAGCGGGGACGGCCGGCATCCCGATCATCGGGCTTTCGGCGCACGCGATGGTGGGCGACCGGGAGAAGGCGCTCGACGCGGGCTGCGACGACTACGACACGAAGCCCGTCGAGCTGCCGCGTCTCCTCGGCAAGGTGGAGTCGTTCCTCTCTCCCGGCTGACCTGGCAGGCCGTCGCCGGGCTCGTGCAGGAGGACGCCGATGCCGGCTGATCGTCCCGTGCCGGCGGGACTCCCCGCCGCCTCCCGCGGCGTGTCCTTCCTCCCGACGACGGACGAGGAGATACGCGCCCTCGGCTGGGATTCCGTCGACGTCGTCTTCGTGACGGGCGACGCCTACGTCGATCATCCGAGCTTCGCGATGGCCGTCCTCGGCCGCGTCCTCGAGTCCCGCGGCTTTCGCGTCGCGATCCTGCCGCAGCCCGACTGGCGCTCGGCCGACGCGTGGCGCGCGCTCGGCTGCCCCCGGCTCTTCTACGCCGTCTCGGCCGGGAACATGGACTCGATGATCAACCACTACACGGCGAGCCGGAAGCGGCGGAACGACGATGCGTACTCGCCCGGCGGGAGGATCGGACTCCGCCCGGACCGCCCGACGCCGGTCTACGCGCAGCGCTGCCGCGAGGCGTTCCCCGGCGTGCCGGTCGTCATCGGCGGGATCGAGGCGTCGCTGCGCCGGATCGCGCACTTCGACTACTGGTCCGAAACGGTCCGTCCGTCGATGCTCGTGCCGTCGAAGGCCGACCTCCTCGCGTTCGGGAAAGGCGAGGAGACGATCGTCGCCATCGCCGAGCGCCTGCGTGCCGGCGATACGGTGCGGGACCTGCGCGACCTGCGCGGCGTCGCGTACCTGCTCGGGATGAAGGAGGAGCTGCCCTCGGCGCCGGCATCGACCCCCTGGAAGACGCTCGAGCTGCCGGGCTTCGAAGAGGTCGCCGCCGACAAGCTCGCGTTCGCGAAGATGACGCGCAGCTTCCACCAGGAGACGAACCCGTTCAACGCGCGCCGCCTCGTCCAGGCGCAGGGGGACCGGAAGGCCGTCCTCAACCCCCCCTGCCTGCCGCTCGACGAGGCGGGGATGGACGCGATCTACGACCTTCCGTACGCCCGCCGCCCGCACCCCCGCTACGCCGAGCAGATCCCGGCGTTCGAGATGATCCGCGACTCGATCGAGATCATGCGCGGCTGCTTCGGAGGGTGCACCTTCTGCAGCATCACGATGCACGAGGGTCGGGTCATCCAGAGCCGCAGCAAGCGGTCGATCCTCGCGGAGGTGGAGACGGTCGCGGGCGCCCCGGACTTCAAGGGGACGATCAGCGACCTCGGCGGGCCGACGGCGAACATGTACCAGATGCGCTGCACCCGGCCGGAGGTCGAGGCGGTGTGCCGGCGTCTCTCCTGCATTCACCCGAAGATCTGCGTCCTTCTCGGCACCGACCACGGTCCGACGATCGACCTGATGCGCGCCGCGCGTGCCGTCGAAGGCGTGAAGAGGGTCAACATCGCGAGCGGCATCCGGATGGACCTCGCGAACCTCGACGACCGGTACGTCGAGGAGCTGGCCACCCACCACGTCGGCGGGCACCTCAAGGTCGCGCCGGAGCACCGGAGCGACGCGGTCCTCGACCTCATGAAGAAGCCGTCGTCCGCGTCGTTCGAGACCTTTGCGGAGAAGTTCGAGCGCGCGAGCGCGAAGGCCGGCAAGGAGCAGTACCTCGTCCCCTACTTCATCGCGAGCCACCCGGGGTCGGGCGTCGCCGAGATGATCGATCTCGCCATCTTCCTGAAGGCGCACGGATACAAGCCGCGACAGGTACAGGACTTCATTCCCGCCCCGATGGACATCGCGACCTGCATGTACTGGACGGGTCTCGATCCGCAGACGCTGGAGCCGGTGAACACCGTCACGAGGCTGAACGATCGCAAGGTCCAGCGGGCGCTGATGCAGTTCTGGAGGCCCGAGAACTGGTTCGCCGTCCACAAGGCGCTGACGGAGGCCGGGCGGAGCGACCTCATCGGCGGCGGCCCCCAGTGCCTCATTCCGCAGAATCCGCCACGGGAGGCGCTCGAGGCGCGACGCCGGGAGGCCCGCGAGGGCACCTACGTCCACGCGGAGGATGCGGGGACGTCGGTGACGGTGGAGCAGGGAGCCGGGGCGCCCGCGGAGCCGAAGGCCGCCGCCAGGCCGCGAGGCGGAGCGGGCTATCGGCCGGGAAGAGCGGGCCACAGGCGGCGCGGCCCGGGCTGAGCTTCGCCGCGTCTGCCCGGCCGGCCGGAGTCAGCGGCTTCCGGCCAGGACCGTTTCGAGGAAGGAACGGATCTCCGGCGGGAGCGACGTGAACCTCAGCCCGAACCCCTTCGCGGTGAGCTTCGGCGTCGACACCTTGCCGTAGACCTCCCCGGCAATCGTGCTGCCGTCGCGGGCGACGAAGCGGAGCCTCAGGTTGCGGAAGGGCTCGGGGCGTTCCCGAGCCTCGATCTCGGCCTCCTTCATCGAAAGCCGCACGAGGAGTCCCTCCGACTCCGGCCCGTCCACGCGCTGGCCCGAGATCGTCGCAAACCGCACCGCCAGCGGGCCGCGCAGGGCGACGAGGGCCTCCTCGCGCGCGGGGAGGAAGAGGTTGAAGTCCCCCGCGACGCCCCGGACGTCCCAGGCGGAGACCGGCTTCTCGAAGCCCTTCATCTGGACGACGACCTCGGTCCCGACGGAGAGGTCGGCACCGCCTTCGCGGCGGGTCCGGTTGCTGACGAGAATCTGTCCGCCGACCGTGTACGACTCGATTCGCGCCGTCAGGTTCACCGGGCTCCCGACGACCCCGTACTTGGCCCTCTTGTCGGAACCGATGTTCCCGACGACGACCTCTCCCGTGTGGATCGCGATTCCCATCTCGACGACGGGAAGGCCCTCGCGGCGGTTGAACTCGTTCACGCGCTCCATGGCGCGCTGCATCTCGACGGCGCAGGCCACGGCGCGGAGGGCGTCGTCCTCGCGCTGCACGGGGGCGCCGAAAATGGCGAGGATCGCGTCGCCGATGAACTCGTCGATCGTCCCCTGGAACGAAAGGAGGACGTCGACCATCGTCCCGAGGTAGTTGTTGAGGAGGCGGACGACGCGGTCGGGAGGGATCCGGTCGGCCAGCTGCGTGAAGCCCCTCAGGTCGGACATCAGGAGCGTGACCTTCCGCGTCTCGCCCCCGAGCTTCAGCCCTTCCGGCGTCTGGAGCAGGCTCTCGACGACCTCGTTCGACAGGTACCGGCCAAACGTCTCGAAGATGAAACGGTTCCGCACCTCGAGATCCCGGGCGAGCGTGCTGATCCTCGCCTTGGCGCGCGAGAGAGTGAGCTGGGTCGCGACCCGGGCGAGAACGACCGGGAAGTCGAGCGGTTTCGTGACGTAGTCGTTCGCGCCGAGCCTCAGGGCCGTCACGACGTCGTTCGAGTCGTCCCGTGCGGTCGCCATGATGACGGGGAGGTCGGCCGCGGCGTGTCGGGGCCTGAGGTCGCGCAGGACGTCGAGGCCGCTCATCCCGGGCATGACGACGTCGAGGAGGACGAGGTCGAACGGGATCTCCTCGAGCAGGCGGAGTGCTTCGGGACCGCTCTCGGCCACGGCGATCGTGAATCCGTGTCCCCGAAGCCGGCGCGAGAGCATCTCGCGGTTCTCGGCGTTGTCGTCGACGACGAGGAGGTGCGCGGGCTCGACCGGCTCCATCGGGGCGATGTCGACGTCGCCCCGCCGAATCGGACCCGTGACTTCCGTCGGCCCCTCCTCGGTGTGCACCACCGCGGCAGGAAGATGGACTCCGGCTGCCGCGGCAGGGTGGCGCCTTTCCGTTCCCGCGGTCCCCTCGAGGGGCGGCGGGGCCGCGGGTGGCGCTTCCGCGTACCCGTCGACCGAGGTTTCGCCGGGCTCAGGGAGGAGCCTCTCGGGGAGCCCGTCGACCATGCCGAGCAGGCGCCGCGTGGCAGCCTGGATCTTGCCGAGGTCCTCGGCCCAGCCGGTCTGACCGGACGCGATGGCGTCCTCCTCCAGCATCTCGGCGTAGCCGAGTATCTGGTGGATCGGCGTACGCATGTCGTGCCGGAGGCCGGAGAGAAGCTCGCCGGGGACGAGGCGGTTGCCCGCCCCGAGGTTCGTCCGGGGCTCCGGGGCTGCGAAGGCCTTGTCCAGGAGGCTCTCGTCGGTCATCGGTTCCAGTGTATCGCCCGCACCCGGCCCGGCCCCAGAGCGATATACTGAGGCGACAGCGAGTGAATGGGGGCAGAAGACGCCGTGAACGACCTCTACCGGGAGCTCCTGCCACTCGGGCGTGAGGGAGTGGTGCCCGCCGGGGAAGAGCTCTGGCAGGAAGGCGCCAAGGGCGAGACCGTGGTCCTGCTGGTGGAGGGGACGTTCGAGGTCCTGCAATCGTCCCCGTCCGGCGAATCCGTCGTTCTCAGGCTCGTGAGGGCCGGCGACGTCCTCGGCGAGATGGCCTGCCTCGACGGCGGCGCCCGCTCGGCAGGCCTGCGCGCCGCGACGGACTGCAAGATACGGACGATCGCGGCAAGGGAGTTCAGGGACTTCATCCGCCTCCGCCCGCACCTGATGGAGGAGCTCTTCCGGATCGAGTCCCAGAGGATCCGAAGCCTCTCGCGGATGGTGACGCAGAGCCAGCACCGCGCCATCACCGACCGACTCACGTCGCTCTACAACTACGGCTTCTTCATCGAACGGCTCGACATCGAGCTCGATCGTGCCGTTCAGATGAAGGACGCGGTCAGCGTCGTCCTCTTCGACATCGACCACTTCAAGGCCTACAACGACACCCATGGCCACCCGGCCGGGAACGTCGTCCTCGTCCAGGTTTCCGACCTCCTGCGGCGCACTGCCCGCCGGGGTGACATCGTCGCCCGCTTCGGAGGCGAGGAGTTCGTGATGCTCCTCTACGGCGCCTCCCGCAAGGAGGCGCACCAGGTGGCCGAAGCCGCGCGCGCCCGGGTCGAGTCGACGGACTTCGCCGGAGGCGAGACGCAGCCGCTCGGGCGGGTCACGATCAGCGGCGGCGTCGCCTGCTTCCCGGGCGACGCCCGGAGCGCGACCGACCTCCTGAAGGTGGCCGACGTCGGGCTCTACAGGGCCAAGGGCGAGGGGCGCAACCGCGTCGACGCCGGGAGCGCAGCGGCGTAGGGGCAAGGCCCGGACCGGGGGACGCTGAGGGTATCCTCCGCGCGTGCTTTACAGGCTCGAGCGCGTCCACAAGGGCTTCGGCTTCAAGACCGTCCTCGCGGGCGCCACGTGGCAGCACGATCCGGGGCGGGTCGCCGGTCTGGTCGGCCGCAACGGGGCGGGAAAGTCGACCCTCCTCAGGATCGTCCAGGGGCTCGTCGAGCCCGACGCGGGGCGTGTCCTGCGGGCGGGAGGGACGACGTTCGCCTCGCTCGAGCAGGCCGTCGAGCCGGAGGGAGACGAGCCGCTGCGAGAGTTCGTCGCAAGGGCGCAGGAAGGGCTGCGCGGTCTCGAGGTGGAGATGCGCAGACTCGAGGAGGCCATCGCCTCCGCGTCCGCGGCCGGAGCCGCAGCGGTCGTCGAGCCGCTCCTCGCCGAGCACGATGCCCTCCGCGAGCGTTTCGAGCGTAACGGGGGCTACGAGGCCGACGCGCGCGTCGAGCGCGTTCTGCTCGGCGTCGGTCTGCCGCGGGAGACGTGGGGCCGGCCCGTCGGCGAGCTCTCGGGGGGGCAGAAGCACCGGGCGCAGATGGCCCGTCTCCTCCTCGGTGACGCGTCGGTCCTCCTGCTCGACGAGCCGACGAATCACCTCGACGTCGCGGGCCTCGAGTTCCTCGAAGCCTGGCTCGTGGAAAGGAAGAGCGCGGCCAGGCAGGCGGCTCTCGTCGTCTCGCACGACCGGCAGTTCCTGAACGCCGTTGCCGACCGGATCGTCGAGGTGGCACACGGCCTCCTCGAGGAGTACCCGGGCGACTACGACGCCTATCGGAAGCTGAAAGCCGAGCGCGACCGCGTCCGTGCCCGGGCGGCGGAAGAGCAGAGAAAGCTCGTCGAACGGACCGAGGACTTCATCCGGCGGAACATCGCCGGACAGAAGACGAGGCAGGCGCAGGCCCGCCGAAAGATGCTCGCGAAGCTGGAACGGGTGGAGGCGCCGCGGGAGGACGCCAACGAGGTGGTCTTCCGTTTCGAGGAGGCGCGGTCCTCCGGCGACCGGGTGCTCGAGCTGAGGGGTCT
>CALBDV010000323.1 GCA_937927565.1 uncultured Holophagales bacterium | reverse complement strand
CGTTCAGCTCGGAGAAGCCGTTCGCCAGCTCCATCCGGCCGACGAAGAGCTCGAACCGGTCCGCGGTCGTCGGGTCGTCAGGCCGCGACTTGGCGAGCGGCGAGATCTCGGCCGGGTAGTCGACGACGAAGGTCGGCTGGAGGAGGTGCGGCTCGGCGAGGGTCTCGAACAGCTCGGCGAGCAGCTTCCCCGGAACGTCGCCGAACCGCTCGAGGGCCTCGACGCCCGCGCGCGCGGCGGCGGACTTGAGCCCGTCGAGCGTCTCGAGCTCCTCCCGGCGGATCGCTCCGCCGGGAACGTCGCGACCGTGCTCGACGACCGCGTCCTTCATCGAGAGCCTCCGGAACGGCGCCTCGAAGGAGATCGTCTCCTCGCCCCACGGAAGCTGCGTCGTCCCGAGGATCTCCCGCGCGGCTCCGGCGAGGAACTCCTCGGTGAGCGCCATCTGGTCGCGCGCGTCGGCGTAGGCCGTGTAGAACTCGAGCATCGTGAACTCGGGGTTGTGCTGGGTCGAGATCCCTTCGTTCCGGAAGTTCCGGTTGATCTCGTAGACCTTCGGGAAGCCCCCCGTCACGAGCCGCTTGAGGTAGAGCTCCGGAGCGATGCGCAGGTAGAGGTCGACGTCGAGCGTGTTGTGGTGGGTCACGAACGGCCGCGCCGCGGCGCCTCCCGCGATGAGCTGCATCATCGGCGTCTCGACCTCGAGGAAACCGCGAGCGTCGAAGAAGCGCCGCAGGTAGGAGACCACCCGTGCACGCACCTCGAACGTCCGCCGCGTCTCCTCGGAGACGATCAGGTCGACGTAGCGCTGCCGGTACTTGATCTCGACGTCGGTCAGGCCGTGCCACTTGTCGGGAAGCGGCCGGAGGCACTTGGCGAGGAAGACGAGTCCCGTGGCCTTCACCGAGAGCTCTCCCGTCCGGGTCCGGAAGACGACTCCGGTCACGCCGACGTGATCCCCCAGGTCGAGGTTCTCGAGGAGAGCCCATCCACCTTCGCCGACGCCGTCCTTCCTCACGTAGGCCTGGACGCGCGTCCTCCCGTCGGAGAGGTCAAGGAAGACGGCCTTCCCCATCTTCCGGATGGCCAGGATGCGACCCGGCACGGACACGAGCCGGGCCGCATCGGTCTCGGCCTCGAGGGCGGCGGCGTCGCTCCCGGCCCATCGCTCGACGACGTCGGAGACGAGATGGGTGGCCGGGAAGCGGTTCGGGTGGAGCGGGTGCCCCAGCGCGGCGATCCGCTCGCGGGCCGCCCTCCGGTTGACGACCTGCTCGGCGAGGCTCTGCTCTGGGGACGGGGTCTCTTCGGACATGGGGCGCCGATTCTCCGCGCGCCCTCCTCCCCGGTCAAACTCCGCAGGATCGGAGCCTTTCGGACGGACTACTCGCCTCCCGAGACCCGGGCGTTGTGGAGGAGCCAGAGGCCAGAGAAGGCCCGGAGGAGGCGGAAGCGCGATCGGGTCAGCTCGTTCAGCCGCTCGGGGAGGCCCTCCGGCCCCGTCGCCTCGAGCGCCTGCCGGAAACGGCGATCGAGATCCTGCGCCCGCCCGAGACACTCGCCCGCCTTGTCGAGGTCGCCCGCTTCGGCCGGATCGCCGGAAGGGGCCTTCAGCCGCGTCGCGATGTCGTCCACCATGAGACGCAGGGCCGCACCTTCGACGTAGAGGCTGTCGTAGGCGGGATTCTCCGTGCTCGAATCAGGCTCCTCCGCCTGGATCCTCCGGGCGGATCTCACTTCCCAGGGCTCGAGACGGAACCGCGAGAGCGAAGCGCCGTAGGCGGCCTGCCCCGACCCCGCCCCGCCCCGGAGCATGTCGATCGAGTAGAGGATCTTCGAGGCGTACTCCGCGAGGAGGCCTTCCTTGACGAACGACGGAAGCGCCCGCTCCTGCCTTGACGGCTCGGGGGAGGCGGCCACCGCGTCCCGCCCCGGGAAGAAGCCGCTGATCGTCTCCCTCGCCTCGGACAGCTCCTCCTCGTCGATGACCGGCAGGACCTCCGGGAGCACCTCCCCCGCGGCCTCGCCGGTCCCGTCGAGCCTGGCCATCAGCTGGTCGATCGCCTCGGCGAGCCGGGTCACCTGTCCGTGCCGGATCTCCCCCTCGTTCCGGTTCTTGTCGAACTCCTCCTTGAACTGACGGAACCTGCGGAACTCCTCCTGCAGGTCGGCGTCCGCGACCTCGGGCCGCCTCGACAGCTCGCGTTCGATGTCGAGGAGCTGCTGGGACGACTCGAAGATTCGTTTCTCCTCGTTCCGGTAGAGGGTCTGGAACCGGTTCTTGGCGGCGAGGTTCGCCTCCAGAATGGCGGAGAGGACGTTCGTGTCGTAGTACGCCGGGCCGAGCCTGTGCTTGACGGTCCTCAGGCTGTCGAGGATCTTCTTCTCGGTGAGGTCCTCGAAACGGTCGCACCCGTCGATGTCCTGGCGGATGAGGCCGAGCGCCTTCACGGCGGCCGTCAGCTCCGCGGCAGGGGCCGGCAATCGCCGAACGAGACCGAGAAGACCCGCGAACAGCTTGTTCAGCTCCTGGGGGAACCGGGGAAGGTAGCGGCCGTCGTCGAGGGAACGGCGGGCTCCGACGAGCGTCACGAGGAAGTCCATCTTGTCGATGGCTTCCGGCGAGACCTGGCGCGAGTGGAAGTAGAAACGGAGGATCGCGAGGAGGAGCTTCTCGTCCTCCGTCCTCACCTTCTCGAAGAAGCGCCGGACCCAGCTCGCGGCGATCTTCTCGTCGTCGGCCGAGAGTGCGCGGTAGACGACGTCGAGGCGTCCGTCCAGCTGGTTGATCTGGTCCATGACGACCGGCGGAGGCTGGACGTTCAGGATGGTGGTCACGGACTTGATCTGGTCGTAGAGCCCCTGGAAGTCGATCTGGTAGGCAGGCGCATCGCCGAAGAAGGTCTTGTGGACCCCCTGGAGGAACTGGTGAAACGTCCAGAAGGTCTTGAACTTCTCGGTCAGCCTCGTATAGGCGTCGTGAAGGGTCTTCAAATCGACGATCGACGTGCTCAACGTAAACCTCTCGGGAATGCGTCTGCATTATAGTTTCGTCCCGTGATTGACCGCATACTCATTTCGGAGGGGCAGATCGCGACCCGGCTGGACGAGCTGGCGCAGGAGATCGACGCGGCCTACGCGGGCCGCGAGATCCTGGCCGTGGGAGTCCTCAAGGGCTCGGTCTTCTTCCTCACCGACCTCCTGAAGCGCCTTTCGACCCCCGTCGCCGTCGACTTCCTCCAGGTGAGGTCGTACTCGGGAACCGCCTCCACCGGGAACTTCGAGCTCGTGAGGGACCTGTCGTCCGACATTGCCGGGCGCGACGTCCTCATCTTCGAGGACATCGTCGACACGGGCCTGACGCTTCGCAAGCTCCTCGGCCTCCTCGGGACGCGCCAGCCGCGCTCACTGAAGATCGCCGCGCTGCTCAAGAAGGAGCTCCCCGAGAACGCCGACCTCCCGGTCGACTTCCTCGGCTTCACGATCGGCCCCGAGTTCGTCGTCGG
>CALBDV010000322.1 GCA_937927565.1 uncultured Holophagales bacterium | reverse complement strand
CGAGCGCCGTTCCCTCGTCGAGATCATCGAGGCGCAGGCGCGGCACCTCGCGGAGATCCTCGAGAAGACGGGCCGTCGCCGCTACCACGGCTTCCACTACAACCACTGACGCCCGTGTCTGTCATCCTCTTCTGCGCTACCCCCGTCGCGAGTGCGCGCCTGCGGGTGGCCACGATCGCGCGGGACGCGGGCCTGAGGGGAATCCTCCCGTCCGTCTTCGAGGGGGAGCTGACGCCGTATCGCCGGGGCAGGCTTCTGGAGGCCGTGAGGAGTGCCGTGCGACGGATTCGACCGGTACATCTCGAGGTCCTGTCCCTACCGGCGGGCCACTTCCTGAAGAGGCTCGTACGGGTGAGAGGGTAAGTTGCCTGCGGTCTGGCAGCGCGTCTCGATCGCGGCAGTCAAGCTTCCAACGCGACGGCGGCCCGGATCTCTTCGGCGAGGGAATGCGATCCTGCCAGGACGTACTTCAGCTTGTGATCCTCGTGGGCGGGGCGCAAGAGGCTAGCCGCGAGGTCTATTCGCGCGCCCGAGATATCGGTGAACACGACCCCATCCACTCTCGAAGCGATGTAGGCGCCCGGTGCGACGTCATGAGGGTGCTGTCCGTGGACATCGAATACCGCGTCGATACGCTTATACCCGTCGATGACCTTCATCATCATTGGGTTGCCCGCGAAATTGTAGATTCGCAAGGCTGCTTTCTCGTTGGTGCTCCCGACACTCTTTGCGAAGCAGCGCTTCCCGAGGAGTGAAAGGAAGTTCTTGTTCTTCTGGCCGTAGTACGCGATGGACGCGTCTTCGAAGCGATCGGCCCACTTGAACCTCGCTTCGACGTCGGACGGCGGTGCGGTAAGCTTGCGAGCGGCGGAATCGCGTGTGAAAGAGCGGAAGTGAGGAGCGACCTTCTCGGTCGCGTAATACACACCTTCTTCGAAGAGCCCAACGAATGCGCCGAGGATGCGCCGCTCTGGCGGATGGAAGAAGATCATCGCGGAGCACCAGTTCGAGAGCCCGCGTTCGAGGAGATCCGTGCCGTCGACCATGTCCATGAGAACGACAAGGGACTCCTCGCGAGAGAGATCGAGGTCAGCGTCGGTGAGGGATTCCTCGCCGAGTGCGCGCAGACCGGGGAGTTTCGCTCGCAGCATGTCTGCAGCTTCGGATTCGGCTGCGAAATCAACGCCCAGGAGCTTCTTGTTGTTTCGACCCTGAACCTCGAGCGGCGCGAAGGCGCGATAAGGATTGAGACGGATCTTCCTCGCGACGACTCGTTGCACGTCGCGGATCACGGTAATGGCCGTTTCGACTAGGTCGAGGTGTGCGGGAAAAAGTCGTCTTCGCATAGAAAACGGGGGGCAATGATGCCCCCCGTGAACAGCGCAGTCAATGCCGCGGGACGCTAGGCGTGCCCGGCAGCCTCGAGCTGCTGTATCTCATTCCGCAGGCCGGAGAGCTCCCGACGGGTCTTCAGGCCCTCTTCGTAGAAGAGCGTGGCGTAGGACTTCGCTTCTTCGGGACTGAACCCCCGGGAAAGGAAGCGCTCCGTCCCGGCGGCGATGGCCTCTGCACGGACAGAGGCCAGCCGACGCCGTTTCGCCGATGATGAACTACTGTCTCGCTTCGCCATGAGTATGTTTCCTTTCCATCAATGGACGGCAGCCTGCCGGTTTATAGATCTCTGCTTCGGTCGATCGAGGCGTTGAACGCTACGGAGAGCCTCTGTCCGAGGGGGCCGGCTCGAGGATGCCCACCGAGGAAGGTTCGGCAGCAATGGTCGAGCCCGACGTTGCGTTGGCTTCAATCAGCCCGGACTCGCTGCGGAGTCTCACGCGTGCGGATGTTACGCCTTCTCCCGGAGGATGCTGTGCGAGGGATGCGTTCCGATGCATTGAACCCCAAGGCCTTCCTGCTGTGTCGGCGTAACTATTTGAAGGAACGCCACCTA
>CALBDV010000321.1 GCA_937927565.1 uncultured Holophagales bacterium | reverse complement strand
GGGGCGGGGGCGGCGGGACCTCCGGCTTCGAGCAGGCCGTCGCCAGGAGAAGGACGGCGAAGACGAACGGGATCGGGCGTCGGAACACGTGAACCTCCTGTGCGGAACGCTCCGCGAAACGCACTATCCGGACGGATTGGCGAGGATCCTGACGAGCCTGGGGTCCGATTTCAAGCGCGACAGCTCCGGGTCTCGCCGCAGCTCGGCCGCGGGATAGCCCCTCCGGACGGCCCGTTCCAGCAGGTCGAGCGCGCGCGCCGTCTCTCCGGCCGCGAGCCGGACGAGCGCCACGTGGCGAAGGACGTAGGCTCCCTCGGGATCGACGCCGAGCGCCGTGTCGGCGTGGAGGCGCGCGGCCTCGTGCTGTCCGCTCCACGCAAGCGAGAGCGCGAGGCTGGTCAGCCGGTCGGCGTCGCGGGGCGTCAGGGCGACGTCGGCGTCGAGGAGGGCGATCGCGCGGCCGTAGGCGTGCGCGGCGGCCTCGCCGGACCCGCCCTTCCAGCGGAGCGCGTCGCCCAGGTTCATCCAGAGGACGCCGTCCCGGGACTGGAGCGACGTGGCACGCTCGTAGGCTTCGGCGGCCTCGCCGTAGCGGCCCAGGAAGAAGAGGCAGGTCCCGAGGTTCGAGAGGGCCGAGGCCGTCGGGCGCAGGGCGATGGACCGGCGGTACTCCGCGATGGCCTCGTCGTAGCGGCCGAGCTGCTGGTAGACGACGCCGAGGTTGTCGATCGCGCGGGTGTTGTCGGGCGACAGGCGGGCTGCCGTCCGGAGGCTCTCGAGCGCCCCGGTGAGGTCCCCGCGCATGAGCAGAGAGACCCCGAGGTGGCTGTGGGTCGACCACCAGCCGGGCTGGATCTCGATCGCGCGACGGTACGTTCTCACGGCCTCGTCGCCCCGGCCCTGCCGGTCGAGGGCGAGAGCCAGGCCGAGCCAGGACTCGACGGCCAGAGGCTGGGCCTCGATGGCCCGGCGGAACTCCGCGGCGGCCTCGACCGGCTTCCCCTGAAGAAGCGCGATCCGGCCGCGCGTCTCGCGGACAGGCCCGAGCAGGGGCTCCAGCGCCGCGGCCTTTCGGCTCGCCTCGATCGCGCGCTCGGCCCAGACCCTCTCTCCGGTGATCGTCCGCCTGGCGAGGTAGGCGCGGGCCAGGGCGGCCTGGACGGCGGCCGACTCGCCGAGCTTCTCCAGGATGCGGATGGCGGCGTCGACCTCGGCGGCGTTCTCGTAGCGCCTGAGATGGCCGAGAGCCTCGAGGTAACGGTCGTCCGAGAGGCCGGCCCGCTGCTCGGGCGAAGGGGCGTCGCCGGCTTCGAGACCCAGAGCGCCTGCGGTCCGGCGGGCCACCTCGTCCTGGAGGTCGAGGAGACGTCCCGCCGACCCGTCTGCCGCGCCGGAAGAGGTCTGCCGGCCGTCGGGCTCCAGCACGGCCCAGGTGGCGCGTACGCGGTCTCCCTCGAACTGCAGCGAGCCGCGGACGATGGCCTGCGCGCCGGTTCGCCGGGCCAGCGCGGCGACGTCCCCCGGCCCTTCGTCGACGGCGGTCGCGGGGAGAACGGCCAGGCTTCCTCCCGAGCCGAGGCGGGCGCTCACCGTGTCGGCGAAGCCCTCGCCGATACGCGCGCCGGAAGAGGTCCCGCTCAGGTCGCGGAACGGGAGGACCGCGACCCGGCGTATGCCCGCGCCGACGGGCCCGCCCCCTTCGCCGGCCCCGCGGTCCCGCGTGACCCAGAATCCGCCGGCCACCGCCGCGACGGCCAGCACTGAGGCTATTCCGGCGAAGAGCGCCGTCCTCGGTCTCGTGACGCGGCCGGCCCACGTCGTCACGAGGCTTCCAGACTCCGTCATGTGCTCGCGGATCGTCGAGAGCTCCTGGGCCAGGTCGCGCGTCGTCGCGTAGCGGTCGACGGGATCCTTGGCGAGGCAGCGCCGGACGACCCAGGCGAGAGCGGCCGGGACCTGGGGGGTATTGCGGCTGACGAGCGGCTCGGGGTCCTTGTGGAGGATGGCGCTCAGCGTGTCGAGCGGCGTGCTGCCGCGGAAGGGGCGGTGGCCGGTGAGCATCTCGTAGAGGATCGTCCCGAGGGAGAACTGATCGGAGCGGTAGTCGACGGCGAGGCCGCGTGCCTGTTCCGGGGACATGTATCCGACGGTGCCGACGATGTGCCCGGGTTGGGTCGCGACCTCCATGTCGGCGGTCGGCCCGTCGGCCAGGACCGGGGATCTCGCACGTTTCGCGAGTCCGAAGTCGAGGATCTTGACGAGACCGAGGCGGTTCACCATGACGTTCTCGGGCTTGAGGTCGCGGTGGACGATTCCGCCTTCGTGCGCCGCCGCGAGCCCGTCGGCCAGCTGGAACGCCACGTTCACGAGCCGCCTCATCGACGGGAACCCCTCCCCGATCATCTCTCGCAGGGTCTTGCCCTCGACGAGCTCCATGGCGATCCAGGGGAACCCTCCGTGCTCGCCGACCTCGAAGACCGTGACGAGGTTGGGGTGGTTCAGGGCTGACGCAGCGCGCGCCTCGTGCTCGAAGCGCTGAAGGTGCTCGGGGCTGTCGGAGAAGCGCTCGGCGAGGAGCTTGATGGCCACCTCGCGCCCGAGCCGCGGGTCTTTCGCTCGGAAGAGGCGGCCCATCCCGCCGGTGCCGAGATCGCCGAGGATCTCGAACCGGCCGACGCGGTCGCCGGGCTTCACGAGATGGACCTGGGCGCCGGGCGGACCGGCGTCCGGCGAGTCGGGCCGACAAGGAGCATTCGGGGGATGATAGTCAATCCCCGTGGAACGTGTAGCCGGGTCTCAGTCGTGTCCCCACGGCGCCGGGGGTGGCTCGACCGGCTTCGAGAGGTCGAACTCGACGCGGAAGAGGCGTCCGCCCGGACGGGCCAGCTCGTAGACGAATCGCCCGTCCGGCTCGATTTCCATCGCCCAGACGTTCGTCACCGAGGCCTTCAGCCCTTCCCGCTCGAACGTGGCGATCGACTCGGCGTCGACGGGGAACTCCTGGCGCGAGGCGGTGCCGGGCGTAACGAAGGCCCTGCCGCAGAGCGCGGCGATCCGGGCGAGAAAGACGTCGGCCGCCGCCGCCGGTGCGATCCTGCGCTGGCAGGAGGCGGTCCCCGGGACCGGGGAGCCGGCCGGGGTTGGAAACGCCCGATCACGAGGCCCGGTACGGCGAGGGCGAGTCCCGCTATCCTCGCCGGGTCCCATGGAAACCAGCTTCCTCTCCGCCACGATCCTCCTCGTCCTCATCACCGACCCTCTCGGCAACATTCCGTTCTTCATCTCGGCGCTGAAGCACGTGCGCCCCGAGCGGAGGCGGATCGTCGTCGTGCGGGAGTGCCTGATCGCCTTCGCCGCCCTTCTCCTCTTTCTGCTCGCGGGGCGCCCGATCCTCCGCCTGCTTCACCTGAGCGAGGACGCGCTTCGCGTCAGCGGGGGCGTCATCCTCCTCCTCATCGCCATCCGGATGATCTTTCCGGAGCGCGGGGCGCCGCCGGGGGCGGACGAGAGGGAAGAGAGGGAGCCGTTCATCGTCCCGGTCGCGATCCCGCTCGTCGCGGGACCCTCGGCCATGGCGACCATCCTCCTCATGTCGACGCCGGATCCGATGCGGATGCTCTCCCTCACGGGCTCCCTCACCGTCACCATCGCGATCACGGCGGTCGTCTTCGTCTCGAGCACGCGAATCCAGAAGGCGCTCGGGGAACAGGCGATCACGGCCATGGAACGCCTCATGGGCCTCGTCCTGACGGCGATTGCAGTGGAGATGCTTCTCGGGGGGGTCGCGAGCTACATCCGGCGCGTGCCGGGCTGATAGAGTTTCCGGTCATGAAATCGAAGCTGACCGAGGCCGAGGGGGTCCGTCTCCTCCGGGAGGAGTTCGAGAAGGCCGGGCTTTCCATTCGCGAGGGGGAGCCTTTCGAGGTCGCGGGGACGGTTCTGTCCCTCGACGGGTTCGACCCGGAACGGCGCGTCGGGTTCGAGTTCGTCACGGCGGAGGCGGGCGACCGCGGCTCGTTCGGCGAGGACGTCGTCGCCGCGCTCGAGGAGAAGCTGGGGCGCGGGGAGGCGCACCTCCTCCTCGTCGACGAGTGGGACGTGGAGGAGCCGGAGGTGCTGCGCTTCGCGGCCCGGCGCTTCCTCGACGAGCTGCGGTCCCGCGGGGCGCTGTCGTGACCTACCGCGTCGCGGACTTCCAGGCCCGGGCGGCGGCCCGCCTGACGGAGCTGCGCGAGGAGCGGTCGCGCCTCGCCGAGCTGCGGCGGCGGCACGACACGCGGCGGGCGGAGCTCGTGCAGCGTCGGGAGGCCTCGCTCAACGAGCTGACGACGGCGCTCCTCCCGGCCCTCTCCGGCGCGGACCTGGCGACGGCGGCCCGTCTCACGGGGTTCCCGGGCCTGGTCCAGAGGGACTTCCCGGGGCAGGCCGAGAGCGAGAGGTCGAGGCTGACGGCGCGGATCGCCGAGATCGAGGCGGACCCGCGCTGGCGGGATCGCCGCCTCCTGCGCGACCCGGGCGTGGGCACCCTCACGCGGGCCATCGCGGAGCTGCAGGAGTTCCGGGAGCCGTTCGCCGCCGTCGTGGAGCGCTGCCGGCACCCGCGCCTCCCGCGCCTCCTCGAGACGGGCTACGGCACGTCCCGCTACGCCGTTCCGTTCTGGAGAACGAGCTACTACGCCGACTGGAAGGCCGGCGACGAGATCCTCGAGCGTTTCCCCGGGAAGAAGGAGTTCGCCGAGGTCCTCGCCGAGTACCTCGAGGCGGTCCGGACCCTCGAGACCTACGACCCGAAGCTCTCGTCCCTGAAGGCCGAGTTCACCTCGGGCCTCATGCTCGAGGAGGAGATCGAGGCCTCGCGCCAGGGGCTCGAGAGCCTCGTGCCGCGCTGGCTCGGCCTCGCGCGAATCGCCCTCGCCGAGCACCTCGAGGCGCTCCCCGAGGAGTCGCTCGGCGACGTCCTCGTGAACGTCCCCGCGCTCGAGACGACGGTGAAGAAGTGGAAGGGCCTCGACCACCAGGTGCGCTACCTCGACTCGATCCGCGAGCTGCAGGTCGAGCCGGCGTGCGACCAGGTCGACGCGGAGATCGCCAAGCTCCGGAAGGAGAGCCTCAAGTACCAGAGGCCGAAGAACGCCGGGACCGTCTTCCCGGCCGAGGCCTTCGAGCGGCGCTTCGACCCGTCCCGGACGGAGAAGCTGAAGAAGCGCGTCTCCCGGATCGGGGAGACGCAGGAAAAGGTCTACGTCTTCGACCGGTACGACCGCGGCTCCTTCGCGGCGAACTTCCTCTGGTGGGATCTCGTCACCGACGGCCGGATCGACGGGGACTTCATACCGGAGGTGAGGGCGCACCACGAGGCCCACCCCGGCGCCCGCTTCGAGCGGAGCCTCGACGACGGAGACCTCGCGGCCGCGGGCGCGGCCTCGTCCTCGTCGGGCTCTTCCCGCGACGGCTTCCTCGACGCCTCCTGACGTGGCCAGGACGCTCCGGATCGTCGCCTACGCGGTGAACGGCGCCGGCGCCGGGCACCTGCAGCGCCTCACGGCGATCTGCCGCTGGGTGAGGCGCTACGCCAGCTACTGCGGGGCGTCCTGCGAGGTCTTCTTCCTGACGTCGAGCGAGGCCGACGGCTTCCTCTTTCACGAGGGGTTCGCGTCGTTCAAGCTCCCCTCGAAGACGGCGGTCGTCTCGACCGGCATCGACAAGCTCGCCTACCTCGCTCTCGCCAAGCAGTGGGTGTGGCACTCGCTCGGGCTCCTCCGGCCAGACGTCCTCGTCGTCGACACGTTCCCGAACGGCTCGTTCGGCGAGCTCGTCTCGGCGCTCGACCTGGCCCGAAACCGGGTCTTCGTCTACCGCCCGGTGAAGGACGAGTTCGCCCGGCGTGCCGACTTC
>CALBDV010000320.1 GCA_937927565.1 uncultured Holophagales bacterium | reverse complement strand
CAGCGGGTGAAGTTTCGCGGTGCCGAACGCCATTCCCCATCGGCGAGGACGATATCGCGCCAGAACTCAGTCCTGTTCCAGTAGTCGACACCTCTTGGGTCGATGTGCCCATCGGCACCCGTACTCAGAAGCGTGTCGCGCCGGCCATCCTCAGTGAAGCCCAGGAGGATTGGATGTCCCCACCCATCCTCCGTTTCAATTGAAAGGCCTCTTACGGCCGCGAGCTGCTTGCTTGGTACGGAAAGGCGCCTGTTGAGCGCCAGCGGCCATGCATCCGGCGGAACCCACCGATCTCGACGCCGGGACTGGCTATTCGTGGCGAGGCGTCCCCGGACTGTCAGGGGGCAGTCCTTCATGTAGAGGTTCCTAATACTACTGTGTTATAAGACTTGACGCTGCGGCGCCGGTGTGGTTCAGTCGGCCATGGCCACAAGCACCGGCTTCGCCCCGTCGCCGAGCGAGCGGTTCGAGAGCTACACGTCGGTCTTGATGCGAGCGGTCGGACATTCCGATCGAGCTGAGCCGCTTCGGCTTTATTGCGCCGGGCTCCTGCTGCCCGGGGAGCGGAAGAGCGTGGAGCCGATGGCCGCGCGGCTCGCGCCGGGCGACGTGCGCTCGGTCCATCAGCGCATGCACCACCTCGTGGCGGACTCGCCCTGGAGCGACCGGAGGCTTCTGGCGGCAATCCGGGACTACGCCCTGCCCGTGTTCCTGGCGCACGGCGGTGTTCAGGCGTGGATCGTGGACGACACGGGTATTCCGAAGAAGGGGAGCCACTCCGTCGGCGTGACGCGTCAGTACTGCGGCGTCCTCGGAAAGCAGGAGAACTGCCAGGTCGCCGTCAGCCTCTCCTTGGCCAACGAGCGCCTCAGTCTGCCCATTGCGTACGAGCTCTATCTACCGGAGGTCTGGGCGGCCGACCGAGAGCGCCGCCAGAAGGCCGGTGTCCCCGATGAGATCGGCTTCCGGACCAAGCTTGAGATCGCCACGGCCCAGCTCGAAGCGGCGGTCGAGGACGGCGTCCCCCGCGGTGTCGTCCTGGCCGACGCCGGATACGGCAACAGCACGCCCTTCCGAGATGGCATCACTGAACTCGGCCTTGAGTACGTCGTCGGAATCCAGGCCGCCACCACCGTCTGGCCTCCGGGCGAGGGTCCCGTGCCTGCCCCTGCCTTCGCCGGGAAGGGACGACCGCCCAAGCTCCTCGCTCGAGACGCAACCCACCAGCCCACCTCGGTCGAGGCACTGGCCCGGAGAATCGGGCGTGCTCGTTTCCGTTCCGTGACCTGGCGCCAGGGAACGAGAGCCCCTCTCACGTCGCGCTTCCATGCTGTCCGAGTCCGGCCTGCTCATCGCGACTACTGGCGAGCCGAAGCCCGCTCCGAGGAGTGGCTCCTGATCGAGTGGCCTTCGGGCCAGAAGGAGCCCACGAAGTACTTCCTGTCGACCCTGCCGCCCGACACGCCGCTCGCGACGCTCGTCCGGACGGCGAAGCTCCGGTGGCGCATCGAGCGCGACTACGAAGAGCTCAAGGACGAGATCGGACTGGACCACTACGAAGGCCGCGGCTGGCGGGGCTTTCATCATCACGCCACGCTCTGCATAGCCGCATACGGCTTTCTCGCGGTGGAACGGGGCCTTTTTTCCCCCTCAGGCGTTTCGCTCCTCGGACTCCCGTTCCAGGTCGCTGCCGTACCCGCCGGTTTCCGCCCGAGGGGTGCTCCCGATCCGGCCGCAGAGACACGTCCCGGAATCGATCGAGACCATGCGCGTCCGAATCGCTCTCGTCCTTCTGGGATCGATCCCGCGGTGCCCCTGCTGCCTCAGGGCAGTCGCAGCTCGGGCTCCCGCTCGCACTAGACCTTCAACGTTTCTAACACAGTAGTATTAGGTGGCTGACCCGTTCGTCCCTCCGGGCGTTCTTCTTGCATCCATCGATTCGAGGTGTAGCGATGTCCACTTCTGAGATCAGGCGGCTCCCTGGCGTTGGCGTTCTCGCCGGCTTTGTCTCCGCATGCGGTGCGGCCACTCCGCAGGCCACCTTCCAGGCCACTCCCGGTCTTGCCGCGCCCCCTACGTCGAAGGCGACCTCCTCGTCCGTCCTCGTTCTCAAGGCTCCTCCTCAGACGGCCTACGTGGCCCTCGGCAGCATCACGCTCGAGTGGAAGGGCAAGGCGGACGACGAGGCTGTTCTCCGGCTGCTTCGGGAGAAGGCAGCGGCGGTCAGCGCCAACGCGGTCCTC
>CALBDV010000319.1 GCA_937927565.1 uncultured Holophagales bacterium | reverse complement strand
GTCTGGCCCCCCGAGACGAGGTGGCAGTACGGGCTCAGCTGCTGGTAGACGAAGCTCTTCCCGGTACCGCGCGGTCCCAGCTCGACCGAGTTGTAGTTCCTTTCCACGAACGGCAGCAGCCGCTGCATGTAGTGGAGCTTCCGGCGCTTCGTGTAATAGGGGTGGCTCGGTTCATAGCCCATGGACCTCATGAGGAGGTCGAGCCACTGGTCGCGCGTGAACAGCTGGCGCGCGTCGGCGAAGCGGTCGACGTTCCGTGTAGAGAGCTGAATCGGCCGGATGCTCTCGACGAAGAACGGCCGGTTCTGACCCTTGAAGACGAAGGAGTCGTCGTAGCGGAGCGTGATCTCGGCCCAGACGCCCCCCATCAGGAGGCGGTCGTGGGTCCGGACCTCGGACTCGTCGATATTGATGAAGTCGAGGTCGAGGTTCGAGAGGCGCGCCCAGTACTTGTCGTGCGTCTCGACGAGCCGGACCGAAATCTTGTCGATGATCTCGTAGGACGTGTGCTGCTTGATCGCGGACTTCACGGCCTCGCGTTCATCCGGCTTCACATACTTCTGGGCCAGCGTCTCGCGTACGAATTCCAGTCCCTCGCGAATGGCTTCGTCATCGGTCGATGCGCAGTACTTGCCAAGAAGGAACTCGATGACGAAGGCCGGCACGCCGAAGGCGGTCCGCATTCGCCGCAGCAGGTCTTTTCGGACGACCATCCCCGGGAAGGCCTTGTTCGCCAGCTTGTCCAGGTCGTCGAGCTCGAAGGGCTGCTCGGTCATCCTCGCCTCACATATCTCTCCCGACCGTCAGCTTGACGCCGCCGGGCGGGAACTGCTCGAGGGTTTCGACGTCGCGAATATCGAGCTCGAGCAGGTCGTTCTTCTGGAATCGGGCCGCGCTGTGGAAGAAGAGGGTCACGCTTTGCTCGGAGCTAGGCCCGTTGCCCGAGGCCGCCGGCTCCAGGCGCAGCTCCCGGGGTTTGCCCGCAAGAACGCTCGCGCCCGCCCCACCCGGCTCCCTCCTGAGGACGTCCAGCGCCACAGTCCGACCGATCTCCACCAAGAGATCCATCTGACCCGTCTCCGCACCGAGCGCAGGGCGCAGGATGACCTTCACCGAGGCTCGCTGAAGCTCGAATGCCGGCAGGACGACTTCGACGCCGATTCGCCTCTCCAACGCCTCTGGGCCGTGGGACACCAGATGCGGGATAACCAGCTCCTGGAGGGTGGCGCCACCGTGGGAGAACGACTTCTGCGCCTTGAAGAAAGCGAGGCCAGGGGGCACGGCCACTCGCATCTCCAGGTCCCAGAGGAACGGGAAACGC
>CALBDV010000318.1 GCA_937927565.1 uncultured Holophagales bacterium | reverse complement strand
CCGTTGTTGAAGCTGTCTCCCGCCAGCGCGATGGGCGACGTCTCGGACGTGAGCGGGGCGTTCCCGACCGGCAGGACGAGCTCGACGTCGTACGTGAGGAGCGGCTTCACCCTCGCCGCCTGCTCGGGGGTGAGGGCCCCCATCGTCGCGGAAACGGCCGAGAGGTCCCGCCGTTCCACCCAGGAGCGATAGAGGTGCGGGCCGGCCTGGGCCTTCCGGACGACGGGATAGCGCCGCAGCCGCTTGACGATCTCGTCGAGGGCGATCCTCTGCCCCTCCCACGCCCAGTGCGGATCGGCGAACTGGTAGAGCGACGGGCCGGCCTTCTTCCTCGCCTCGAGGAAGGGCGGCAGGAGGTCGACCACCTCGACTCCCCGGTCCAGGAGGTCGTGAATCGCTCGGCGCATCTGGGGCGCGACGATTCGATCGGCGGGCGTGGCTGCGGTGAAGTGTTCGGGGTAGACCTCCGTCATCTTCGGCACCGGGACGAAGATCAGGTCGATGCCGTGCGACGCCAGCCACCGCGAGATCGCGTCGATCGAGGAGACGAAGCACGTCATCGAGATGAACTCGGACGTCGAGAGAGGCGCGTTCGCGAGGTACCGGAGGTAGTTGGATGGCCAGGCCTCGAACCGGGGGGGATTCCCGAGAGATTCCAGGACCTCGTACCGGGCCTCCGACGGCCCTTTCGCCTGGGGGTTGTTCGGCGTGGCCGCGGCGATCCTCTGCCGGAGGGCCACGCGGAACGGCTCGACGGAGGCGTTCCACTCGTCCCACGACCCGGCTCCCGACGCGGCGAGCTGGCCGAGAACGACGTTCTTCGCGTCGAGGATGCTCTTCTCGCGCTCGCGGGCCGGATCGGACAGGCTCTTCGCCGGCCTGGTCGAGCGCGAGGCCGGCGGGGCGGGCGCCGGGCCGGAGAGCGCCGGGGCGGACGAGAGTGCAAAGAACAGGGCGAGGTGGAGTCCGAGCGGAAGGGCGATCCTGCGAGTCATTCGATCTCCCATTTGACGGCGTAGTAGGGGATCCGCTCCAGGTCGTCGAGGTCGTCGACGCGGCGGATCGACCGGATCTCGGGGCCCGCCTCCCGGAACGGGACGAGGCGCACCTTGACGAGCGTCTCCGGGGTGAAGCTCGCGGGGGGGAGCCACTCGTTCTCCTTCATCGCGAGGAAAACGACGATCGCGTAGCGGTCGGACCAGCGGCCCGACTCCACGCCGAGCACCTCGAGGCGGACGGTCGAGAGGCAATCGGCGTAGGGGGCGCTGTAGGGAGCCGGCACGGGTGAGATCTGAAGCACGCGTGCCCGGAGGACGATCGGCTCGGCCGGGACCGCGGTCGTGCGGACGGAGGTGGTCGGGACCGCGGTGGGGTGTGCCCCGGCCTGCGGGCCGGCCGGAGCCGTGGGCGCGGCAGGCCGCTCCGGCTCGCCCGGCGTCAAGGCAGCGGGCGGTGCACTCTCGGCGACGGGCGCTTTCCTTATCGGGGCAGGCGGAATCGGAATGACCTTCCAGTTCTCGGTCGTCAGGTCCCGATCGGCGAACTCGTAGACGACGACCCGGGCCCGCTCGAGCCGTTCGCGGCCGCCGGGGCCCGCGATCTCGGCCCGGGCCGCGTCCGCTCCGCCGCCGTTGATCGCCACGACGTCGATGGGAAGGCCCAGTGCGAGGGAGAGGTGCTCGGCGAAACCGGCGCTCGTACCCCAGCCGAGAGAGCTGTCCGAGTAGATGTTCGTGAAGCTGTCGCCGAGGAGGACGACCTCGGATCCGATCGACGCGCTCCAGGGGCGTCCGTCCGCCGCAGTCGTGACCCGGTGCGTGACGACGTCCTGGGGCGCGAAGACCTTCTGGTCCTCCGGCAGGCGGAGCATCCCGAGAAGGTCGCCCCCGTTCGACCGGAGCTCGCGTTCAACCTTCCACGGCGAGGGAGACGCGGCGGCCGGGAGGGAGACCTTCGTGCGGATCAGGGCCGCGAGGTCGGCGGCGGCGCGCTCCATCAGCGGAGGCGTCCAGTGGGTGTCCGCGCGCAGGTAACGCTGGCCCGGCTCGGGGACGGAGGCCGGATCGAGCGCGAAGACCTCGATCCCCTGGCGGCGAAGTCCGGCCACGAAGCTCTCTCTGCCGCGGTTCGAGGGACGCAGCCTGGACGGCGCCCCTTCGAATCGACGGCCGAGGTGCCCAGGCTCCATCGAGACCTTGTCGGGGACCGGGAAGAGGACGAGCTCGATGCCGCGTGCCGCGAGGTCGGAGCGAAGCTGCAGGAGCGCCGGCCCCGGGTCCGGGCTCGGCTGCGCCTCGAGGCTCTTGTCGACCATCTTCTTTCGCCGGCGGCGGAGCGCGTCGCGGTCGGTGATCGCGGGCCCCGTGACGAAATCGAGGCCGGGCTGGTAGTAGAGCCATCCGCTGTCGCCGACGAAGACCTTGCTGTTCCCGGCACCGAGGACACCCGTGAGGAACGTCTGGGTGTTCCTCTGGACGAAGCTTCGCAATCCGCTGGCATTTTCCAGCCGGCTTTCCCACGACCGGAGCGTTTCGGCCGACGGGATCAAGGCGAGGATCCGGGAGCTGTGAGCGGCCCCGCTTCGCGACGCCGCATTCGCGGCGCCGGTGTCCCGCGGACCGGCGCTCCTGCCGAGCCCGCCCAGGTGGAGCAGCGGTACCGCAAAGAGGATCAGGAGAAACGGACCGACGAGGATCCACGCCGACGATCGCTCGACCCGGGTCCCGAGCAGGT
>CALBDV010000317.1 GCA_937927565.1 uncultured Holophagales bacterium | reverse complement strand
GACTCCCGTCTTCTTCCGGTAGGCCTCGAAGATGAGCTCCGAGAACTCCTTGTCCGTGGACGAGTAGACGACGACCTCGCCGGGAGGGCGCCCAGACTCGAACCTTCGACAGGCCCCTGTGAAGGTCAACGCCAGAATTCCGAGCGCGAGTGACGTTCTTCTCATGCAATCTCCACGCTATTTTCCCCGAAGGTCGAAGGCCCAGGTCAACCCCGCTCGAATCTCCATCCCGTTCGCTCCACCGATCCGCGCGGCCCGGACGGCCGCGTCGAACGACAGGTTCTCCCGGAGCCGGTAGATCGCGCCCACGAGAACCGACACCGTCGATTCCGCTCCCGACTCGCGCTCGACGACCAGCTCGGCCACGGGTCTGATCGGATGATCCTCCGAGCCTTCCACGATGAGGCCACCCACGAACGCGACACTTCCGGCCCGGGTCCGTTCGACCGTCGCGTTCAGGTGTGCCGTGGCTGCCTTCCAGCGCTGCGAGAAGATCGCAGCGAATGAGAAGCCGGTTCCGGACTCACCGTTGACCGTCGGGAGGAGCGGCCCTGTCTCGATCGCAACGCTGAGTCCGGACTTCTCTTGAAGGCTGCCTTCCCGGATCACCCCCTTCGCGAACAGTCCCGTGTCGACCAGGCTCGAACGGGTCTCTCCATCCACATCTCCCAGCCTTCTCACGTGGCTCCCTTCGACGACGATCTCCCAGTTTCTCGCCACACCTAGGTTCAGCACCGTCTTCGGAACGAGCAGGGAGCTCGTCTCGCCGATCCGCTGGAACTCCACTGGCCCAAGCTCCAGCTCGCACTTCCCCTTCTCCGCCACGGCGGCGTCGGTGGAGTCGAACGGCCGATAGCCCGCAGCCGGATTCGCGAGCACGACGGCGAGACCTGCGGCGAAGAGCGCCCCGACGGGACGTCTCTTCTGATGGACTCTCGTCACCGCGCCTCTTCCTTGCGAACCGGGAAGGCCAGCGATACCCGAGCCGTCTCCGTCTGGTCTGCCACGAAGCGACGGTCGTTGTACCTGTTGAGGTCGTAGACAAGTCGTGCCCTGACCGAGTACGAGCCGGGCTTAAGCCCTGTCTCCCATGTGAGGATTCGCTCTTCACCGGCCCGGATCGACGTCTCGTGAGGCCCCTGAGCGTCTGCCTGGGTCGCCGCGATGGCATCCGGACGCTTCTTGTCCTCTTCAAGGCAACTCCGGTCGTCAGGGCGATTGCCATACCACGGCGCGAACATCCATTCCCTCTTCGCGGCCGTCTTGCCCTTCGCGTCGAGGACCTCGGCGATCAGGTAGACAGCCCTCCGGTTGGAGCCGGTAGGGACAGAGTGTCCCGCTCCGATGTTGATGACATGCAGCGCCAGCTCCGATTCCCCTTCCTTTCGCTGGACGGCAGTCAGGCTCAGGGCGCCCGCGACTCGTTGGGGGGAATGGCCGCCGGTCCAGAGGTGCCGTGCGACGGCCCGCTCTGGCACGTCGAACTCCTCGGCCGTCTTCCGGACGGTCCTCGGCATGTGGCAGTCCTGGCAATGCTGCCGGCCCAGCCCAGGCTTGAAGAAGTCCTCCCGCCACTCGAGGAATGTCTGGGTTTGCTTACCGACCACGCGAGCTCCCATCGCGTGGCAGAAGGCGCACGCGGCCGCGGTCCGCATCGCCGGGTCGGTGACGACCTCGTGCGGCGCCTCCACCTCGTACGGACCCCGGATCTTTCCCTCGGGGGTCAGGTGGCAGCTGGCGCAGGTCAGCCCTCCCGTCTCTTCCCCTTTCGGGCGAGGCTTCGGCTTGGCCAGCTCGGCCACGTCGAGCGGCGGCAGCGCGTAGGCTTCCGGGAAATGGCAGACGTTGAAGGCCTTGCCCTCCTCCTCCGCTTCCCTCGCGTGGTCCGGAAAGGGATCGAGCCCGGCAGC
>CALBDV010000316.1 GCA_937927565.1 uncultured Holophagales bacterium | reverse complement strand
CGCGGATGACGCGGGAGGCGATGGCGTCGGGGACCTTCTCCTCCAGCCCGTAGCCGACCTCGATCCGGATCTTCCGGTCCGCGGCGAGGACGAAGACGACGAGGCCGTCGTCGAGGCCCTTCCGGCCGACCTTCCAGGCGGCGAAGGTCCTCGCGGCCCAGTCTTCGACGGGCGTCTGTCCTGTCGTTTCGCCGATCCAGACGAGGACCTGGTTGCCGGTCGCGCGTTCGAAACCCTGAAGCCGCGCGTCCAGGCGGGCGAGCCCTCCGGCCGAGAGGAACCCCGCTTCGTCCGTCGCCCAGCGGGCCGGCGGCGCCGGCAGCGGCGCCTCGGCCGCGAGGGCGGCCAGGGACGCCGCGAGGAGCAGCAGTCCGGCGAGGAGTCGTTTCATCGTGTCCCGCGATCCGACCGGGCAGAGCCCGCCCGTTCGCGTCCGGGCTCTAGAACTTCACTACCGGCGCGGTGTCGGCGCCGGCCTGCGCCTTGAAGTAGACCTTCTCGTTGAAGCGGCTCCCGAAGAACCCGGCGATCATCACGGTGGGGAAGCTCATCCGCTTCGTGTTGAAGGCCTGGGCCGTCTCGTTGAAGCGCATCCGCTCCACGGCGATCCGGTTCTCCGTCCCCTCGAGCTGCGCCTGCAGGTCGCGGAAGTTCTGCGTGGCCTTGAGGTCGGGGTACTTCTCCACGACGACCATGAGGCGCGACAGCGCGGACGAGAGGCCGTCCTGCGCCTGCTGGAACTTCGCGAAGGCCTCGGGGTCGTTCGCGATGCCGGCGGCGTTGATCTGCCCCACCTTCGAGCGTGCTTCGGTCACGGCCGTGAACGTGTCCTTCTCGAACGCGGCGGCGCCCTTCACGGTCTCCACCAGGTTCGGGACGAGATCGGCGCGCCGCTGGTAGACGTTCTCCACCTGCGCCCACTGGGCCTGTACCGCCTGGTCCAGCGACACGAGGCCGTTGTAGGCCGATACCCCGAACGCCGCGACGGCGAGCGCGGCCACGAGGCCGAGGCCGAGGCAGCCCAGTCCGATCTTCTTGCCCATGAGTTCCACTCCTTTGCGTCGGTTGATCCAGTCCCGGCGGACGTGGCCGGGTGCCAGGAACCCGGAAAATTATGCGGCACGCGCCTCATCGCACCGCAAGCGAGGCGCGCCCGTCCCCTCCGTACGCAAGGTGCGTTCCGCCAGTCCGCTCGAGCCGCCCGCGCCGCATACTGCTGTCATGAGTCCTCACGCCGCGAGCCACCGCCACGACCTCGCCGCCATCGCGCACCGGGCCATGCTCGAGCGCGGTTTCGCTCCCGACTTCGAGCCGGACGTCCTCGCCGAGGTGGACGCGCTCGACCCGCACGCCGCCGGGGGAGGCGGAGACGTTCAGGACCTGACCGGGCTCCCCTGGTTCTCGATCGACAACGACGACTCCCGCGACCTCGACCAGGTCTCGGCCGCCGAGAGGCTGCCCGGGGGAGCCATCAAGCTCCTCGTCGCGATCGCGGACGTCGACGCCCTCGTCGGCGACGGCTCGGCGACGGACGGCCACGCCCGGACGAACACGACGTCGATCTACACGGCGGGCGGCGTCTTCCCGATGCTCCCCGAGCGGCTCTCCTACGACCTGACCTCGCTGAACGAGGACGGGGCGCGCCTCGCGCTCGTCGTCGAGATGGTCGTCGAGCCCTCCGGCGCCGTCTCGCGCTCGAGCGTGACCCGCGCCCTCGTCAGGAACCACGCCCGCCTCACCTACGACGCGGTTGCGGCCTGGCTGGACGGCGAAGGGCCGGTGCCTGAACGCATCCGCAGGATTCCCGGGATGGAGGAGCAGGTCCGGATGCAGGACGAGGCGGCGCAGGCGCTGAAGGCCGTCCGGCTCGCGGAGGGCGCGCTCGTCCTGCAGTCGACCGAGTCGCGACCCGTCTTCGACGGGGACAAGCTCGTCGACCTCGCGCCGCAGGAGCCGAGCCGCTCCAAGGAGCTCATCGAGAACCTGATGGTGGCCGCGAACGGCGCCACGGCGCGCTTCCTCGAGGAGAGGGGCCTTCCCTCCCTCCGCCGCGTGGTGCGGGAGCCGGCGCGCTGGGCGCGGATCGGCGCGGTCGCGGCCGAGTACGGCGAGGCGCTCCCCGCCGAGCCCGACAGCCGCGCGCTCGCCCTCTTTCTCGCGAAGCGCCGGAAGGCCGACCCTCTCCGTTTCCCGGACCTCTCCCTCGTGATCGTGAAGCTCATGGGGGCCGGTGCGTACGTGGCGGAAAGGCCGGGCGAGGACGCCCCCGGGCACTTCGGCCTCGCCGTGAAGGACTACACGCACTCCACCGCGCCGAACCGCCGCTACCCCGACCTTCTCACGCAGCGGCTCCTGAAGGCGGCGGTGGCCGGCTCGCCCTCTCCCTACACGGCCGCCGCGCTCGACGAGCTGGCGCGGCACTGCACGGAGAAGGAGAACGACGCCAACAAGGTCGAGAGGCACCTGCGCAAGTCGGCGGCGGCTCTCCTCCTCTCCACGCGGATCGGCGACCGGTTCGACGGGGTCGTCACCGGGGCCAGCGAGAAGGGGACCTGGGTGAGGATCTTCTCGCCTCCGGTGGAAGGCCGGGTCGAGCGCGGGCAGGCCGGTCTCGACGTCGGAGACAAGGTGGCGGTCACCCTCCTGTCGGCCGACGTCGAGCGTGGCTTCATCGACTTCGCGCGCGCGCGAAGATAGCCGCAGCTCGGCGGCCGGACGTCAGTCTTCCAGGACGAAGGTGACCATCATGTTCACCTGGTATTCGGTGATCTTTCCGTTCTCTACGCGCACCTGCTGCTCCTTGATCCAGGCGCTCCGGATCTGGCGGAGCGTCTTGCTCGCCCGGGCGAGGCCTTTCTGAAGGGCGTCCTCGAAGCTGGTGGGCGACGTTGAGGTGATCTCGGTGACCTTGGCGATCGACATCGTGTGCTCCTATTGCGCCGCGCGGCGCGTGACTGCAGCCGTCTCCGATCCGGTTCCGACGGACTGACGACGACCAGGACGGTCGCGCCGGAAGGACGGACATGCACCACCAGGCCTTCCGCAACGGACGTGCCACGACACCCTCGCCCTGATGCGTGCCGGAGAAGGCTCACCTCTCGGGAACGGCCGCCCGCCCCTTCGTAACCGGTTCCTACCGCGCTGAAGGACTTACACCGGGGTCCTCCGCGGACAGGGTCGAATGTGTCCCGCGAGCCGGCGATGACGACGCGCCGCGACTCGCGCCCGGCCACGATCGAGAAGGGGGCTGCCATTTCCCGCCTGATCCGTCGGGTGCTCCTGGGCCCGCCCGTCGACGGATCGGACGCCTGCATGCGAGACGGTGCGATGATAGGTCCGGCGCTGCTGCTGCACCGCTGCCCCGGATCGGTGCGAGACGGCGCGAAACGGAGGGACACGATGGGAGACAAGGGCGGCAAGAAGGACAAGGAAAAAGGTCAGAAACAGAACTCCGCCAAGCACCAGCAGATGGACAAGGCGAAACAGGACAAGCAGCCGAAGAAGAAGCTCGGATAGGCGCGGGCCCCGGCGACCCACACCGCGGTCCGCCGGGCGGACCGGCCCGGCATCCGCGTCCGCCGAATACGCGATACTCGGGACGGGAGGCGGACGAGCT
>CALBDV010000315.1 GCA_937927565.1 uncultured Holophagales bacterium | reverse complement strand
GGGACTGCTGGGCGACGAGGAGCCCCGTCAGGTTGCAGACGCACTGCTCGCCGTTCCGGAGAGCCGAGAGGATCCGGAGGCGGGTCGGGTCCGAGAGGGCGTGGAAGAGGTCGGCGAGACGCTCCGCACGGTCCGCCTTCGCGGTCGGAAGGCCGGGCCGGACCGTCTTCGGGACAGGGGTCGTCGGCGCCATGGGGGTAAATATATCTACGAAACTTGATATGTCAAGGGCGGTTCGCCGGTTTCGGGCAGGTTGGGCCGGAGGCCCGGTCGGCGGCCGTCGGGAACGGGCGGGCGGGTGCGGTCCCCGTCCCGGTCGCTCAGACCGCGGCGAAGCCCGCCTTCATCGGCCTGGCGGCCGTCGCGGGCCTGTTCAGCCACGGACGGTTGGCGAAGAGCTCGTCGGGGATGAGGACCTCGAAGTGGTTGAAGAGCGCGGTGACGAAGTGCGACGAGGCCTCGTCGAGCGCGACCGGGCGGTCGAGGACGAGCGCCCGCTGGCGCGAGTGATGGAAGCCCGGGATCCGGTGGACGGCGAGGCGCCCCGAGGTCACGTGCTCGCCCAGGATGTCGCGGGAGAGAAAGGACATCCCCTCCCCGTCGAGGACGGCCTGGACGATGAGGTGAAGGTCGTCGTGGACGATGACCCTCCGGAACTCCCTCAGGTCGTGCCCGATGGCGTGCAGGCTCCTCTCGAGGAGGAGCCGCGAGCAGCACCCTTCCCGCCGCACGAAAAAAGGCGTTTCGAAGAGCGCCTCGATCTCGGCGTCGGGCGAGGGGAGCCCGAGGCCGGGAGCGCTCGCGAAGACGACCTCGTCCCCGGGAAGCTGGAAGGTGGCGAACTCGGAGAGGTCGAAGAACTCGCAGAGCTCCATCACCGCGAGGTCGAAGGCGCGGGTCGTGAGCCCCTGGATGATCTGGTCGGGGGTGTTGAAGACGAACTTCAGGTCGGCCGAGTCGGGGCAGGCGAGCATGAAGTCCTTCATGACAGCCGGGAGGTGGGCGATCCCGAAGGACGGAGTGCAGCAGAAGGCGATCTTCGTCTTGCCGCCGAGGACCCTGAGCCCGGACATCAGGTTCTCTTCGACCCCGAGGAGGGTCTCCGCGGCCTCGTAGACGAGGCGGCCGGCGGGCGTCGGCCGCAGGGTCTTTCCGCCGCGGTCGACGAGCTCGCAACCGTACTGCTCCTCGAGCTGCTTGATCCGTCGGGAGACGCCGGGCTGCGTGAGGTTCAGCGTCTCCGCGGCCCGCGAGAAGCTGCCGGCGCGAATGACTTCCACGAGTGTCTTGAGATAGGACGACTCCACCGACAGGCCCTCCGAGGCGCGCCCCATAACGATCCGTTATGGGGCCCATGAAACCCTCTCAGTGTACGCGACTTCGGACTCTCCCTACCATGCGGCGTCGCCTTCGGGACGACGCCATGCTGCCCGCAGCCGCGCTCCGAACACACCGTCTCAAAACACCGGCGCCCCGGCGCTCTGGTGAGAAGTCCGACCGTTTCCGGTTCGCCGAAGCGATCCATCACGGACCCGGGGAGACCCCTCGGGGACATCACCTTCAGGAGGCTAGATGAACATCCCCCGATTCGGAGCGCGCGCCGCTCTCGTCACGGCTGCCCTTGCGGCACTCCTGGTGACCGGGCAACCGGCCGCCGCCATCGAACCGACCTTTGACTTCGAGGTCAAGGGCCAGATCTACGCCGAGAGCACGGACTTCGGCACGGGTGTCGACCGCGAGGGCTCGCGGACCGACATCCACTTCCAGCGACTCCGCCTGACGATCACCGCGATGCTGGACGACACCTACGGCTTCAAGTTCCAGACCTGCGGCAACTGTGGCACGTCGAAGCAGGGAGCCCTCGGGTACGCGGTGACGGCGCAGGACACGGACTGGAACGACCGCGACGTGAGGATCATCGACGGCTACGGCATCGCGAACTACGCCGAGGAATTCAACCTCAAGATCGGCCTTACCAAAATCCCGCTGACCCGCGCCAACCTCGACGACTGCTTCGCCCCTCTCTCGCAGGACCGGTCGATGTTCGTCTACAGCGCCTACGGCACGTCCCCCGCGAAGTTCAGCCGCGACCTCGGCGTCGTCGCCTGGGGCGGGTTCGTCGAGGACAAGCTCCGCTACTTCGCCGGGGCCTTCCAGGGCCGCGAGGGCATCACGAAGATGGTGCACCCGTTCACGGGCGCCGTCGTGACCTCCTCGCCGGAGCCGACGAACTCGATCGAGTGGGTCGGTCGCGTCCACTATTCCTTCTTCGACGCCGAGCCCGGCGCCGGCTACCAGGGCTCCTACCTCGGGGAGCTGAAGGTCCTCACGGTCGGCATCGGCGCCGCCTACGAAGGCAGCGCGGTCTACAAGAACGTGAGCCCGACGGGGACGGTCCTGAACGAGGACACCGTCGACTACTCCGCCTTCGCGGCCGACCTCCTCTTCGAGTACCCGACCTCGGCCGGCACCTTCACCGCGAATGCCCAGTACCTGAAGACCGACTTCGAGGACGCCTACAAGACGAACTTCAACCCGGGTGACCGGCTCGCGAACATCACGGGGTTGAACGGTCAGAAGGACGGCGGGTTCGTCAAAGCGGCCTGGCTCGCGCCGGTCAAGCTCTGGAAGCAGGTCCAGCTCCAGCCCTACTTCCTGGCAGAGAGCTGGGAGTTCGCCCATCTCCTCGGAATCAACGACCAGAAGATCGACCTCGTCGGCGGAGGGTTCAACACCTACATCCGCGGTCAGCGCGTCCGGCTGACGTTCGAGTACTTCGCCACCGAGTTCGACAAGCCGACGGGCTTCGTCGGCGGACGCGTCGACCCGGCGACCGGCGCCCCGATCGACAAGCTCAAGGAGTACGACACCTTCCGCCTCATGTTCCAGATCGGCGTCTTCTAGGCGCCGGCAACAGAGAAAAGGAGCCAGATCATGACGAAGCGCATCCTCGCCGCCCTCCTCCTCGTCGCATTCGGCCTTTCCGCCGCCGTGGCCATCGCCGCCACCCCGGACGTGACGGGCAAGGTCCTCTCGGTCGACGAAAACTCCGTGAAGATCGAGATCCAGGGCGAGAAGCCGGCCTGGGTCAAGAAGAACGCCCCGGTGAAGTTCGAGAACGCCGTCGGCAAGGTCCTCGAGGTCTCCGCCGAGGGGGTCACCCCCGTCGTCGTGACGATCAAGTCCAAGAAGGCGTCCTCGATGAAGGAAGGCGAGTCCGTCTCTTTCAAGAAGGGGACGTCCACGGCGGGCTGCTGAGCCCGGGAAGCCGACAGCCGAGTCCGGGGAGCTTCGGGACGCGTGTCCCGTAGCTCTCCGGGCCCTTCTCTCGATTAGCCGAACACCGCGCGTCCCCCTTCCCTTCCGGCCGCGCGGCAAGCAGCGAGGATGTCAATGACGAGCAGGATCTCCCGAAGGGGCTTTCTCGGAACGGCGGCGACCCTGGGTGCCGGGGCCGCAGCGCTCCCCGCGATGGCGAGCCCGCGGGTCCACCCGCCCGGCTGGAGCGGCACGAACCGCGTCGACGAGGTCGCGACGACGTGCGAGATGTGCTTCTGGAGGTGCGGCGTCATCGCCTCCGTCGAGGAGGGAAAGGTCCTCCGCGTCCGCGGGAACCCCGAGCACCCGCAGAACCAGGGACGTCTCTGCGCCCGCGGGAACGCCGGGACGGGCCTCCTCTACGACCCCGACCGTCTGAAGACCCCGCTCCTCCGGACGGGCGAGCGCGGCGAGGGCCAGTTCAAGGCGGTCAGCTGGGACGAGGCTCTCTCGTTCCTCGCCGGGAAGCTCGTCGAGATCCGCGAGAAGCACGGAGCGGAGAGCGTCGCCTTCTTCCCGCACGGGAACGGGGCCCGCTTCTTCGGGACGCTCATGAAGGCCTACGGAACGCCGAACAGCGCGGAGCCCTCGTTCGCACAGTGCCGCGGCCCCCGCGAGGTCGGCTACTCGCTCACCTTCGGGCAGGCCCTCGGCTCGCCCGAGCCGGTGGACCTCGAGGAGGCGAAGCTCGTCGTCCTCATCGGGAGCCACCTCGGCGAGAACGTCTTCACCTCCCAGATCAACGCCTTCGCGGAAGGCCTCTCGCGAGGGGCGAAGCTGATCACCATCGACCCTCGCTTCTCGACGGCCGCTTCGAAGTCGGACTGGTGGCTTCCGATCCGCCCCGGCACCGACATCGCCCTCCTTCTCGCCTGGATGAACGTCCTGATCGGAGAGGGGCTCTACGACAGGGAGTACGTCGCCTCCTACGCGACGGGTCTCGACAAGCTGACGGCGCACGTGAAGGACTTCACTCCCGAGTGGGCCGAAGCGATCACGGAGATCCCTGCGGCGAAGATCCGCGAGACGGCGCGGGCGATGGGGGCTGCGAAACCGGCCGTGGCCGTCCACCCGGGACGGCACGTCACCTGGTACGGCGACGATACCCAGCGGGCCCGGGCGATGGCGATCCTCACGGCCCTTCTCGGGAGCTGGGGCCGCAAGGGCGGGATCTTCCTTCCGACGCCGATCGAGAAGGGGAGCTTCGACCTGCCGGACTTCCCCGAGCCGAAGCGAGGCCGGGCCGACGGCGCCGGCGAGAAGTACCCGTTCGCCATCGAGGAGCTCGGCGTCACGAACGGCCTCATCGACGCTACGCTCTCGGAGAAGCCTTACCCGATCAAGGGCTGGATCGTCTACGGCCAGAACATGCTCGAGAGCATCCCGCAGCCGGCCCGGACGATCGAGGCGATCCAGAAGCTCGACCTGATGGTCGTCGTCGACGTCCTGCCGGTCGACCAGATCAAGTACGCCGACCTGGTCCTTCCCGAGGCGACCTACCTCGAGCGCTACGACCCGCCGACGATCGTCGAATCGGCGAAGAGGCCGTTCATCGCCGTGAGGCAGCCCGCCTGCGAGCCGCTCCACGACTCGAAGCCGGGCTGGTGGATCGCCAAGGAGCTCGCGAAGAAGATGGACCTGGCCGGCTTCTTCCCGTGGGAGACGCCGGCGGAGCACCTCGAGACGATCCTCGAGCCCGCGGGCGTGGACGTGAAGCACCTGCTGA
>CALBDV010000314.1 GCA_937927565.1 uncultured Holophagales bacterium | reverse complement strand
TCATCCCCAGCAACTCGAGCTCGCCATGGGCGAGCTGAACAGACTGTTGGGACTCGCAGAGCTACGGGAGGCAATCGAGAATATTCGGCATACCGTCGAGTACAAGGTACGCGCCCTGACGGAAGGTCGGCCGGCAGTTGCTGGCGGGACGCTTCACCCGGGGAACATGCTTCTTCTCGGGCCGCCCGGAACCGGGAAGACGACGGTGGCGAATATTCTCGGGCTGCTTCTATACGGCCTCGGCGTGACGCCCCGGCCAGTGGTGACGTTCGTGACCCGTTCGACGCTCGTGGCAGGTTTCGAGGGGCAGACGGCCATCCGGGTCAGGGAGGTGATTGAGCGCGCCCGCGGAGGGATTCTCTTCATCGACGAGGTCTATGCCCTTACCTCGGATCGGCAGGGCGATTTTGCTCAGGAGGCCGTCACGGAGTTGGTGGGGCAGATCACGAATCCGGAAAACGCAGACACCGTCTTTGTGCTTGCGGGATATGAAGAGGAAACTCTCCGGTTCCTGGCGACGAACGTAGGCCTCGACCGGCGGTTTCCGGAGGAAAACCGCCTCCGGCTGGAGAACTTCAGCCCAAGGGAGTGTCGACAGCTCGCAGAGTCTCTGCTCCGGGCGGAGGGCCTGACGTGGGAACCGGAGGTCCTGTCTCAGCTCGAAGGACGCGCAAGGAGCGAGAGCGATCGCAAAGGGCGGCACTTCGGAAACGCTGGATGGGTCAAGAACGAGATCACGAGGGTCATGGGGAGAATGCGAAGGCGGGTAATCGTCGGGGACATTCCGACCTCGGCGCCTGAGTTCGCACACGTGGTGCTCTCCGACATCGCGGGCTACCCAGTGGAGGCAGAGGAGGCTTCGTCTGAGGAGGCTTCGGTGATTCCGTGGGAACCTCGTGCGGCGGACCGGATTCTCCTGGCCGAGGACGCCGGCCTCGGTCGGGAAGACCGGGAGATCGCCGAGACCGCGTGGCGATCGACCTTCCAGTTGATCGTGAGGACAGCTGCTGGCGACGGTATGGCAACAGCCTTCTTTGTTACGCAGGACGGGCTTGCGGCGACGGCGGCGCACGCGCTGACGGCAGCCACGGCGGTCTTCGTCCTCTGCGGAGGGGCCGATCGCAGGCCGCGACCGGCGAGAGCGGTTGCGATTCGCCAGGAGAACGACCTCGCCCTTCTGAAGGTCGATGTCGACGGTCCGCGACCCTTCCTCCCGCTGGGGACCACGGAGGCAGGGAGGCTCGGGGAGCGCGAGCAGTTGATCGTTGCGGGCTTCGGCGCCACGCGACCGGGAGAACCGGGACGGACGACGACGGCGGGCGTCGGAAGGAACATGGAGGCGGACCGAGTCCACTTCGAAACGGACGGAGACATCGAGAATGGATACAGCGGCGGACCCGTCATCAGCCGACAGCAGAGGGCCGTCGTCGGCCTAGTCCGCGGCGGACAGGGCCGGATGGTCACATTCCAGGTTCGCGCTGAACGCCTGCGGGAGATGCTCGTAGAATTGGGCT
>CALBDV010000313.1 GCA_937927565.1 uncultured Holophagales bacterium | reverse complement strand
AGCTGCGCGAGCTGGTCGACCTGCACAACGCCGAGCTGACCGGCTACCTGAAGAACATGCTCGAAGCGAAGAAGTCGGTTCACGAACAGGTGGTCTACGACTCGGCCGGGGTGGAGCGCACCTTCGCGGAAGACCTCGAGAGGAACGAGGCCGTCAAGGTCTACGCAAAGCTGCCCGGCTGGTTCAAGGTGCCGACGCCCCTCGGCACATACAACCCGGACTGGGCCGTCCTCGTCGAGAAGGATGGCGCGGAGCGTCTCTACTTCGTCGTGGAGACGAAGGGGAGCCTCTTCGCCGGCGATCTCCGAGGGAAAGAGGACGCCAAGATCCGGTGCGGCAAGGCGCACTTCGAAGCGTTGGCGGTCGGGGAGAACCCGGCGCGGTATGAAGTGGTGACGGCTCTGGGGGACTTGATGGCGAGGATGTAGGAATCGAGGGGCTCGAGGTGGCCATGGCCGAAGGTCATGGCAAGGGTGGGGACGACCGGTTCCGATAGACTCTTCTGGAGGAAGTATTCGGAGGTCATCGGGGTAACGTGAGCAAGCTCGAGCGGGTGCGCGCCGCGGGCTTCCGGTCGATCCGTGAGGTCGACCTGGAAATCCGCGATCTGAACGTCCTGATCGGGGCGAACGGTTCCGGTAAGTCGAACTTCATCAAGCTCTTCCGCCTCCTGAATGACCTCGTCGAAGAGCGGCTGCAGGTGGCCGTGGCGACCAGTGGCGGCGCGAATGCTCTCCTGCACTTTGGGCGAAAGGTGACCCCGAAGCTCTCGCTAGATCTGGAATTCGGCCAGAACAGCTACGCATGCACTCTGCTGCCGGCCGCCGACGACAACCTCGTCTTCGAGACGGAGGTGTGGCGTTTCCAAGGCGGTGGCTATCCGCGGCCGTACGCCGAGAGCCCCGGAGCAGGCACACGCGAGTCGGGGCTGAGGAGCGCCTCAGCTTCGAGCGGAGTAGCGCGATTCGTCCGCAGTGCCCTCGCGAGCTGGAAGGTCTACCACTTCCACGACACGAGCGATTCGGCGGGCCTCAAGCAGCTTGGCCCTATCGACGACAACGTCCGTCTCAGGTCGGACGCCGGGAATCTGGCGGCCTTCCTCTACCTTCTCCAGGGCGCGCATCCGGATCACTACCGGAACGTCGTCGACACGGTCCGGCTGGCCGCTCCGTTCCTGAAGGACTTCGCGCTTCGGCCGTCGCCCCTGAACCCCGGGCAGATCAAGCTCGAGTGGCAGCACGAAGGCTCGGATGCCTACTTCGACGGGACTTCCCTCTCGGACGGCTCGCTCCGCTTCATCTGCCTTGCGTCGCTTCTGCTCCAGCCGTCGTTGCCGACAGTCGTGCTTCTCGACGAGCCGGAGCTGGGCCTTCATCCTGCCGCCATCGGGGACCTGGCTTCCCTCCTGCGCCGGGCCTCGACAAGCGCGCAAGTCATCGTCTCGACGCAGTCTGTAACGCTCGTGAACCAGCTCCAACCGGAAGACGTCATCATCGCGGATCGAGTCAAAGGAGCCTCCGTGTTCCGGAGGGTCGGAGGAGCGGAGATCGAGAGTTGGCTCGGCGAGTACGCGCTCGGAGAGCTCTGGGAGAAGAACGTCCTCGGCGGACGACCCTGACGGATGAAGAGAG
>CALBDV010000312.1 GCA_937927565.1 uncultured Holophagales bacterium | reverse complement strand
ATGCAGCACGCTCTTTTCGGTAACCGGAGCATTGGGCGTCAACTCGACGTCCGTGCAGATGAACACCCCGGCTGCCCAGGAAACGTGCCAGCGCGTCAGACCTTCCGAGCCCCCCTCTTTCGGACCGCCTCGACACGCCACTCCCAACGCAAAGGTATCGCTCTGTTTGCTGTCGAGCTTCTCGTACGCCACCTCGGCTGCCCGTTCGTCTATGAGGGCGATTCTGAGTAGCCCTGCCTCAGCGAGTTCCCATGGCAGCGACCAGTCACTGACGCGCCCCGGCGCTGGGAAGCTGGGAGAAAAGACCGCGCTGAAGTCCGGGGACGCTTTCTCGAGAGCCTGGTAGCAGACGATCTCACCCGTAGCCGCGATAGGCTTTAGGGCTTTGGCAGCCAGCTGGCAGTGCCGGTCGAAAACGACCTGCGGTCCTCTTTCCCACTTCGTGGGACGAGCAACCAGGTTCACGCCATCATTCGCCCAGACGACCAGTCGTCCGGCGTCGGCCGATCCGGCCATTCCGTCGACGACCTCGAGCCAGCGGTTTGTCGGGCTTTCGTTGAGAGACTGCTGCAAGTAGATGTGGACGACGGCCCTCGTCCCGGCATCGCTTCCGGGAAGTCGGCGCTGGACGAGGTGCGCAGTCCATCTCTTCCACAGCCAGAGATACAAAGCATCCAGGTCACCTGCCGGAACCGAGTGGGCGGGGGCGTGGATCCGCAGGATCTTCTCGTTCGGCGAAACGGCGGCCGATCCCCCCACCGTCATCGTCCGGAATGGCAGGCGCGAAGCCAGTTCCGTAAGGTCTGCGCCATCTTCGAAGAGGGCGAACCGAAAGGATGCCGGAGATTGAGTGTCGGCCAGACTCTCGATCGCCTTCTGAGGAGTCTCCGCGATGACATATCCCGCGTCGGCCGCAGCTCCCGCGCTGGCGAACGTCTGCCCCACCAGGAGCGCTTTTCGCGCTTTCATCAGCCTGAACGAGTAGTGAAGGCGGCCCCCCTTGCTGACGACGCTGAGGTTCTCCTCGCTCGACAGATCTTCGTAGTTTGCCGAGCCGGAGAGCAGCAGGCTGCATATCTTCATCTCGGCGATTCCCCATCCCTGCTTTCGGACCTCGCCGCTCGGCTCCAGAAGATCGGCCCGCAGATGTGCCTTGAGAACGTCCTCGAGCGAGCGGCACCGACGCCCGTTGATCTGGACTTCCTTCGCCATCATCAAGGGTGCGCTCGCGATGCTGTCCGAGAGCAGGACCCGGTAGAAGGACTGATCCTTGTCGTCGTCGATCTCGATCGAGACGGTGAGCCCCTTCGCCTCATCCGCTGCCGCATGTCCGTGCTTGGCGGCATTCCGGATGAAGTTCTCGAGAAGCCCGTAGAGCGCGAACTCCCCTAGCGGGCCCGGCAGTTCGACCTCCACATCGTCCACGGAACCGCCCTCCTTTAGCAGCAGGGTCGGTTGGAGCACGTTCTTGTGCCTCTGACACCGGTTCGGATAGAGAAGGCCTTCGGGCTCACAGGCGCAGCCGTCGTCCCCGCCCCCTCCCCTGTGAGCGATGTCGAGCAGGCTCCCA
>CALBDV010000311.1 GCA_937927565.1 uncultured Holophagales bacterium | reverse complement strand
GACCCGTGGGGGCTGTGCGCCTTCGGACTGCCGTGCCCGGGCTGGGCGCAGAAGCGGATTGATGGCGCTGCGGACTTTGTCGTCGAGAAGACTCAGGCTGCAGGCAGGTCAGCAGCGCAGACGGCACGCGCCGTAGCGAAGCCCTTCCAGGGCACCGCTGACATCTATCGGCGCGAAGGGCGGAAGGCCGTCGTGGGGACGGTACGCACGACAGAGGAGTTCAGCGAGGCTGGGCGAGTCCTGCACGATCCCAATGCCACACCGGAGGAGAAACAGGCGGCGTGGCGGAAGCAAGGGGAGATCGTCCTAACCGCGGTAGCGATTCTGGATGGGCTGCGCGCCCCGGCCCCGCGAGTCGTAGCAAGAGGTCGAGGCCCAATGCCTCTCTCGCGTGCTCCAGCGACCGATGCTCCAGGGCCACAGGGGCCGTTCTCTGTTGATGACGTTCTGGCAAGCGAAGCGGCGAATGCACAGGCGGTGCAAAGGCTAGGAATCCCGGAGAATCTGAGTCCGCGGCAATCGCTTCACACACCACCGGTCAGTGGTGGGCGGAGTGTACTGACGGAAGACGCAGCTGAACTACTGAGAGGGTTGCACCGTGGCGACTACCCGATTCTGCGGCAGCCGAAAGCGGGGCAGGTGGTCGTTGACTTCGGTAAGCCGATCGGCGAGTACTGGTCCACGGCGTCAGGTCAGCCAGTGCTGGTCGGTCCCACGAACTTCGGGTCGGTTAGGTGGGGCAACAACGGCGTGCACATCGTCCCCGCCAGCCCGACACAGTGGTGACCTGTGGAGCGTCAGCAGCTGGAGCGAGCAGCCAAGGTAATCAGCGCCCGGAACGTGACGCCGAACGTCAAGATGGTGACGATTGGGTGGGACTCGGCCAACGCGAAGCTCACGCTGCGTTATTACACCGACACCGCGCCCTCAGACGATGATGAGGAGTTCTGCGAGATCGCCCTGGCCGAACTGATAGCAGAGTTCCCCGACATTCGGAAGGCGGATACCGCCTGTCTTCTCTCGCGAGGGCCATCCGTGGAGCACGCTGAAGGGATCGTCTATACATCTGAGCGGGGCGAGGCGTGAGATCGTGCGTCGAGTTGGGACCGCATCTGCACTCGTGTATCAC
>CALBDV010000310.1 GCA_937927565.1 uncultured Holophagales bacterium | reverse complement strand
TCGGCGGTCCCGAAGAACATCTGGGCGTTCTTGTCGGAGGTCGTGTAGAAGCGCCGGTTCAGCATCGCGTCCATCGCGCTCGCCTTGCTCAGCGAGGTCGCGAGGAGAACCGTCCGGTTGCGGGTGGAGGTCCCGAAGTTGAAGCAGTGGTTGTCGCCGTGGGCCTCGGGTCCGACCTTCCAGCCCCTCTGGAGGACGTACTGGTACCGGTCGGTGCCGGCCTTGGGTCCTGCGTAGCGGCTCCCTTCGTCCGCGTAGGTCTCGAGCTTCGAGAAGGCGGGGCCGGAGATGACGGCGATCGCCCGGACGTTTGCCAGGCCGTTCGCGTTCTGGGCAAAGGAGCCGAAATCGGACGAGCCCGGGTGGCAGAAGCCGGCCATCGAGCCGTTCGGGCCCTGGTAGGCGGCGTTGGCGAGCGTGTTCCAGAGGGCCGGATAGTCCGACTTCGTCGTGATCACGTCGGAGAAGGCGTCCCAGCCGAACAGCTTGTTGTACTCGTAGAGCGCGACGTGGCCGCCGTTGGAGATGACGCCCCACTCCTGCCCGAAGATCCCGACGAAAGTGGAGTTCGAGGCGTTCGCCGCAGCCGTCAGGCCTGCCTGGTACCGGGCCCGGATCTGCGCCGTCGTGCAGCCCGTGCCGCAGGCGGTGTCGAAGATGTGGTTGTGGTCGAGGATCGAGAGGAAGTCGAGCCCGCCGGTGTTCTTCGCGTAGGCGTAGGCCGCCGCGGGGTCGGCTCCGGCGTGGGCGCTCTCGATGCCGCCCGTGCAGGTGGCGACCGGGATGCCGCCGTCGGAGTAGGTGGTGTGGTTGTGGTGGCTGCCGTAGTAGAAGTTCCACGGGATCGTCGGGCTCAGAGGGGTGAAGACGTGCCCGGCCTCGTCCGGCACCGTCGGTTCGGGAACCTCGTCCGAGGCCCACACCTTCAGGAAGCCGCCCGAGCCCTCGTAGCCCTCGGCCTCGAAGCGGTAGACGTACGTGCCTGCCGGAAGCGGGTGGAGATCGGCGTCGCGGCCCTCGAAGTTCACGAGCGCGATGCCGTGCCCGTTGCGAAACTCCGTGTAACCGGTCCACGAGGTCACGACCTCGCGATCCAGGGTCGTCAGGACGAGCTGCCAGTCGACGCCGGACTCAGGGCTTTCGACCGTCTCGAGATCGATGGAGAACTCTCCGGCCAGGGCGACGGGCTGCGCCTC
Source organism: uncultured Holophagales bacterium (assembly GCA_937927565.1). Classification (GTDB taxonomy): domain Bacteria; phylum Acidobacteriota; class Thermoanaerobaculia; order UBA5066; family UBA5066; genus UBA5066. The sequence continues at coordinate 2,361 of CALBDV010000310.1, read as the reverse complement.
GCGCGCCCACCACTCGACCTGGTCGCGAAGGACGCCGACGACTCTCTGCGGGTCGTCGGGCTCCCTGAGCGGGCGGTCCCGGTCGGGCCGCGCGGCGATCGCGGAGCCGGCCAGGAGGATGGCCACGAATGCAGCACCCAGGACGCAGAAGACGAGGGTCGAGCCGGGCTTGAAGCGCTTCATTTCACTCCCCCTGCACAATTGGATCGGATCTCAGAATTTTGGAGGGTTGTTTCCGGGTTGGACCGCTTGGCTGGCGTCGCTTCTGACCGTCTCGGGCGGGGTTCGATGCGCAGGCGAACGCTCAATCCAGGCGCTGCAAAGCAAGAACCGAACCGCCTGCGCGGTCTTGCCAGATGGCTCTCTTGCGGCGATTGTGAGCGGTCCGCGACAACCGAGGGTCCGGGCCTGACCCTTTGTGGCGGGTCAGGTCTTCGCCAGGGTGGAATCTGGACCCGGGCCACGGGCCGCGCTCACGAGGGCGGCGACGGGGCTCAGCCGGAGGATCACCGGCATCCGGCGGGTGAATGCGACGGGCCCCTCGAATGCGAGCCTTCCCGAGCGGACCGCGTCCTGCAAGGGCAGGCGCCCCAGCCAGACCTGGTAGAGCGTCCCGACGTCGGTGCGGATGGTGACTTCGACCTCGAAGCCGGGATCGGTCGTGCAGACCGAGGGAGAGCCCGACTCGATCACGATCCAGAAACGCCTGCTGTCGTCGGTGAACCGCACGTGGAAGACCTGTCGCCGGCCGGGGAGCCCGGAGGTGTCGAGCCGGGTGTGCATCCACCACACGAGGAGCTCCGCGTCGAGCTCGGCGGTCTCGGGATCACCGAAGGTCCAGCGCGCGCCCCAGGCGCCGATCCCGAAGACGATCGGTTCGAGCTCGCGCCCGGAAACGGTGAGCAGGTACTCGGTCCGGACCCGCTCCACGAGGCCCGCCCGCTCGAGCTGTCGGAGCCTCCGCGTCAGGAGGCTCCGAGAGAGGCCGGGCAGCCCGCGCGCGAGCTCGTTGAACCGGGTCGTGCCGACCAGCATGTCGCGCACGATCAGCAGGGTCCACCGCTCGCCGAGAAGGTCGAGCGCCCGCGAGATCGGGCAGTACTGGCCGTAGCCGGTCTTTCGTTCGGTCACTTCGGCACCTCGTGGGGCGGGGCTTGTCGGTCCTGATTCTGGACCGGTCTGGTCCTGTTTTTGGACTATTTTCCCGCGGCCGCCGGTCCCAATCTTTGCAGCATGACGATGACCGCCAGCCCCATCGCGACGAAGACGGGGACCGACTGGGTCCGGGTTGCCCGTGAGATCGGAAATGCGCTCGGCCCCTCTGCCGCCGAACGCGACCGCAGCGGCGAGTTCTCCCTCGAAGCGTTCCAGAGGCTACGAGAGGCGGGAGCGACGAGCGCCCTCGTGCCGCTCGAGTTCGGCGGCGGCGGTGCATCGCACGCCGAGGTCGGCCGTTTCCTGCGCGAGCTGGGACGGCACGACCCCTCGACGGCGGTCGCGTTCTCGATGCACTGCCACCTCGTCGCTGCCCAGGTCTGGCGGCACCACCACGGGATGGACGCCTCCGCGCTGTTTCGCAGGGTCGTCGACGACCGGGCCGTCCTGATCAGCACGGGTGCCTCGGACTGGGTGGCCTCGAGCGGCAGCGCCCGGCGGGTGGAAGGCGGGTACCGTGTGAGCGCCCGCAAGTCTCCGGCGAGCGGGTGCGAGGCCGGGCACCTGCTCGTGACGAGCATCCGCTGGGACGACGCCCCCGACGGTCCGAAGGTGCTCCACTGCGCGGTGCCGTTCGGCGCCGAGGGCGTTCGCATCGAAAGGACGTGGGACACGTTGGGCCTTCGCGCCACCGGCTCCCACACCGTGGTGCTCGAAGAGGTCTTCGTCCCCGACGCCGCGGTGTCGCTGATCCGCCCCGCCGACCAGTGGCACCCGGTCTGGAACGTCGTGATCGGGGCGGCGATGCCGCTCATCCTCTCGGCCTACCTCGGGATCGCCGATGCCGCGGCCGAGCTGGCGCGGGAGGCGGTCGCCCAGCGCCCCGCACCCCACGCGTTCCAGCTGCTCGGCGAGATGATCAACGCCCACACGACCGCGGCCGACGTCGTTGCGGCGGCGTACCTGGACGCCGACGACCTCAGGTTCCTGAACACCGACGACCTCGCGAGCCGCACGCTCGCCCGAAAGACGGTGGCGACCGGCGCCCTGATCGAGACGGTGCGTCTCGCGATCGAGGTCGCGGGCGGTGTCGGCTACTCGCGGAGATCCGACCTCGAGAGGCTCCATCGCGACGTCCACGGCTGCCTCTTCCACCCGCTCCCGCGTGCCAGGCAGACCACGTTCGCCGGGAGGGTGGCGCTGGGA
>CALBDV010000309.1 GCA_937927565.1 uncultured Holophagales bacterium | reverse complement strand
CCCGCCGCCAGGACGAACATCAGTCCGCGCTGCAGAAGTGACATGGGATCTCCTCCTTCAAGCCGTTTCTTGAGTTACTGCTGGGTGTGGCGCACATATGGATCCAACGAATCCGGGCGAATCGTAGGCGGATTCCGGACCGGCGAGGAGCTGAAAGAGGTCCTTTCCGTCAAAATGATGCAGGCGCATCAGCCCCCTAAGGGTTTGGATTCACTCGTCTTGATGCCCGATCTCAAGACCGGGACCTCGAGGCTCGCCGAGCGACTCCCACCCACGGAAATCGAGCTCGAACCGGGTCGTTCCCGCCTCGTGGAAGGCCTCGTCGAACAGCCGTTCGAGGAGGGTTGCGCGCCCCGCCGACGAGACGAGGAGGATCGTCGACCCCCGCGTCCCGTAACCCGGCGCCGCTATGAACGGAGGCGAGAGGATTCGCTCGGTGGCGAGATCGACACCGGTGTCCGGAAGATCCCCGTCCGGCGCCGGCTCCCGGTCTGCGAGAAGGGCGAGAAGCTCCTCGGGATCGATCTCGTCCTCGCGCCCCAGGATCCGGACCAGGCCTGCAGCGGACCGGCCCACCTTCGGCCACGGCGTGTCGAGGAGGGCGTTCGACACGGCGTGTACGCCGGACTCGACCTCCAGCGGCTCCGAGCGCTTGTTCGAGTACCACCCGAGCCGGCCGCCAGCTGCGCAGAGGAGGTTGAATCCGTTTCGACGCTCTCCCGCCGTGGCGAGGTCCCTGATGTGCGCGATCGGCTCATCCGAAGCCGCGAGGAACCGGACGACGAGCTCGCCCCGCGACGGGGCAGACGGATCGAAGGCCCGCGGGTCGCGGACGTTCGTCAGCGCCGCGAAACGCCCGGAGCGCGTCACGCCCATCCACGTCCCTCCCGCCGTCAGGTCGCGACCCGCCAGCAGGCCGTCGTACCCCTTCCAGAAGGCGGCGGGCTCGGACGGGCGCGCCACGAACTCGTCCCGGTTCGCCGCCACCACGAGGGGGTAGCGCGGGTGGGCGCGAAGCCCGAAGACGATGAGGCACACGGCGCGCCGGCTCGTCCGATCAGGCGCTGGCGAGATAGGGAACGGACCAGGGGAACTCCGCGGCGAACTCCTTCTCGGCCTCGAGAATGAGAGCAGCCTCCCAGCGCTCCACCTCTCGCTCGCCTTCGGGGGAGGCCGCCCGGATGCACCTGCGGAACGCGATCTCCAGGAGCATCTGGTCCGTGCGCGAGAGCGGCTTCTGAAGAGCGTCGACGAGGGTCTGCATGGCCGCAGCGACGCTTCGCGGCACGGTGCGCCGGGCCGCGACGAGGAGGAGGATGTAGGGCTGCCTCAGGTCCTCGGCCTGCTCGAGCTGAGGAGCGTCGGCCAGGAGAGCGGCCTCCTCTTCCTCGAGGTGAGCCCACTCTTCCCAGGCCTTCCGGTTCTCTTCCTTCCACACCTGCCGCGCGTGTGCGACCTCGGCTTCCTCGATCGCCAGAAGCTCCTCGCCCCCGGGCCGGGGACTCTCCGCCGCCGCGAGACCCGCGCGCTCCTCGGCGATGCGCTCATCGCGAAGCAAGAGGTGCCGCTCTTCGCCTCGCAGCTTCATGAGCCGGTGCGCGAGCGCCGTCCACCTCTCCTGGAGCGCCTTCTTGTGCTGCATTCGCTCGCGCCCTATCCGCATGTGGACCCTGAGGGCGACCGTCGCGAGGACGAGCTGCTCGAGCGTGAAGACCGACGCGAGCTGCCGCGCCACGACGTCCACGGCGTTGTACGAGTCGTCGAGGAACGCCGCGCCGCGCTTGACGATTCGCGGCGTGAGCTCGATTCGGGCCCGGCTGGTCAGCAGCCCGTCGATCGAGATCGGCCGGCTGATGAGGTGGCGGCCCGAGGCCGTCGGATCCCAGTAGCCGGGACGGATCTCCCCGTCACGGCTCAGCACCGGGGCATCCCCGGTCGTCACAGGAGCGTCCCCCGGTGCCGGGTCGAGCGGCATCGGCTGATGATCGGGAGCGAGGGCCGGTCTTGTCCAGAGGAAACACGATCGGTCACGGGGTTCCTTCGTCCCTTCGTCGCTGCGCCGCGGTGGCGGGTCACTGTGGCGGGCGGTCCGGAGCGGGCGCGTCCGGCGCCCAGCCCTCGAGCTGGAAACCCCGATGGCGCAGGAGCGTTCCGACCCGTTCCTGCAGGAGCGGCGGCTCGATCGGCTTGAGGAGCAGCTCGTTGGCACCCGACTGGATGCCGAAGGCGTAACGGCTCCGGTCGAGGCGGTCGGCGGCGAGAAGGACCGGGAGCGCCGCCAGGTTCGGCTGCGACTTGATGACGCGTGTCACGTCGAAGCCGTCCATTCCCGGGAGCGAGACGTCCATGACGACGAGGTCGACCGGTCCCCTCACGAGAGCCTCGAGCGCCTCCTGGCCGCTCGTCGCCTCGACGAAGCGGCAGGTCTCGCTTCCCAGCCCGGCTTTCCACGCCGTGCGGTTTGCGGCCGTGGCCGACACGAGGAGAAGCATGGGGGGGCGCGCAGGCGCAGCCGGAACGGCCACGGCGGGCGCCACGGTTGCAGCGGGAGCCGTGGCGGCAACCGTGGGGACCGCGGGCGCTTTCGGGGCCGCTGGTTCGGGGGGGGCCGGCAGGATCCGCTCCGACGCGGTCGGCTGCGAAGGCTTCGGGGCGACGTCCGACGGGGCCGCGGGACGCGCGGGCGCGGGAGGGGTCGGCAGGATGACCGCTCCCAGGGCCGACTCGAGCTGCGCCATCAGCCCGTCCTCGCCGGGGCCGCGACGGACGGACCCTTCCTTCGGCGTCGGAAGGGGTTCGACTCCCGCGAGCTCTGCTTCGAGGTCCAGCGCGGTCGCGTAGCGCTTCGCGGGGTCCTTGCGCAGCGCTTTCATGACGATGGCGCGCAGCCCCGCGGAGACGTCGGCGTGCCTGGAGAGGAGGTCCGGCACCGGGTCGTTGATCTGCTTCATCGCCACGGCGATCGGGCTGTCTCCGGAGAACGGGAGCTGCCCGGTGAGCGCCTCGAACGCGATGATCCCGATCGAGTAGATGTCCGTGCGGGCGTCGACGGGCCTGCCGGACGCCTGCTCGGGCGACATGTACTGGGGCGTGCCGAGGATGATCGAGTCGAGCGTGAAGCCGCCGCCGAGGTTCCAGCGGGCCAGGCCGAAGTCGACGATGGCGACGGCACCGTGCTCGTCGACGATGACGTTCTGGCTCTTCAGGTCGCGGTGGACGATGCCGAGCTCGTGGATCGCCGAGCAGCCCCGGGCGATCTGCCGGAGGATGGGCACGGCGCGTGCCGGCTCGATCCGCCGCTCGTCGCGGATGAGCGTCCAGAGGTCCTTCCCCGGGACGAACTCCATGGTGATGTAGGGGTAGGAGCCGCTGATCCCGAAGTCGTACATGCGGGCGACGTTCGGGTGCTTGATCTTCCGGTTGAGGTTGATCTCGCGCTTGAACCGGGCGAGGACGGCTTCGTCGTCCTTCGCGAGGTCGGGCGAGAGGACCTTGATGGCGACGACCTCGTCCAGCTCGAGGTCCCGGGCCTTGTAGACGATGCCCACGCCCCCCTGCCCGAGCGTCTCGATCCACTCGTAGCGGGAGACTCCCTCGAAGAACTTCTTCCGGAGGATGTCGGCCTTCATCGGACGGGTCTCGCCACCGGAGCATAGAGGGAATCGGGCACGGGATCGACGGAAGAGAGGTCGCCGGGCCTTGTTCCTCCGCCGCTGCGGGTCGTCAGACGGCCCTCATCACCAGGCAGGCGTTCGTCCCGCCGAACCCGAAGGAGTTCGAGAGGGCCGCGCGAATCGCCTGCGAACGGGCCACGTTCGGCGTGTAGTCGAGGTCGCACTCGGGGTCCGGAGTCGTGTAGTTGATCGTCGGCGGAATGAGGCCGTGGCGGACGGCGAGCGCGAGAACGCCGGCCTCGTAGCCTCCGGCCGCGCCGAGGAGGTGCCCGGTCATCGACTTCGTCGAGGAAATCGCCACGTTCCGGGCCGCCTCTCCGAGAAGGCGTTTCACCGCGATCGTCTCGATCCGGTCGCCGTGCGGTGTGGAGGTACCGTGGGCGTTGATGTAGCCGATCTCGGACGGGTCCATCGCCGCGTCCTTCAGGGCGTTGCGCATGACGCGGAACGGGCCGTCCCCGTCGTCGGAGGGGGCCGAGATGTGGTGCGAGTCCCCCGACATGCCGTACCCGGCGACCTCGGCGTAGATCGGCGCGCCGCGCCGGACCGCCTGCCCCATCTCCTCGAGCACGAGGATCCCGGCCCCTTCTCCGAGGACGAATCCGTCGCGGTCGCGGTCCCAGGGCCGCGACGCCGTGGCCGGATCGTCGTTTCGGGTGGAGAGGGCGCGCATCGCGGCGAAGCCGCCGATGGCGAGAGGGACCACGACCGATTCGGTCCCGCCCGCGATCATGGCGTCCGCGTCGCCCCGGCGGATGATGTTCACGGCGTCGCCGATGGCGTGCGCCGACGTGGCGCAGGCGGTGGCCGTCGCCGTGTTCGGGCCCTTGGCACCCGTGAGGATCGAGACCAGCCCGGAGGACATGTTGACGATCAGCCCCGGGATGAAGAAGGGGCTGATCCTCCTCGGACCCTTCTCGAGGAGGACCTTGTGGGTCTCCTCGATCAGCGGGAGGCCGCCGATGCCGGAGCCGATGCAGACCCCCACCGACTCCGCGTTCTCTTCCGTGATCG
>CALBDV010000308.1 GCA_937927565.1 uncultured Holophagales bacterium | reverse complement strand
CCCAGCTCGACGGCGAGCGACCGGACGACGGCTTCGAGCGCCGCCTTCGACGGCCCGATGGCGCCGTACTCCGGCACGGGACGCGAGCTGCCGAGGCTCGAGAGGGCGACGAGCCGGCCGCCTTCCGGCATTCGGTCCGAAGCGGCGCGCGCGAGGAGGAGGAAGGCGCGGGCGTTCACGGCGAGCGTGAGGTCCCACTGCGCGGGCTTCACGTCGAGGAGCGGCTTGAAGGAGCCGAGCGCGGCGGCGTGGACGAGGATGTCGACCCGGTCTCCGGCCGTCTCCACGAGCGCGCGCGCCTCCTCGGGGTGAACGAGGTTCGCCGCGACGGCCCGGGCGTGAGCCCCGAGCGCGGCGCACGAGCGCACCGTCTCTTCCGCAGAGGTGGCGTCGGCGCGGTAGCCGAGGACGAGGCGCGCGCCGGAGGCTGCGAGCGCGAGGGCGACGGCGCGGCCGATGCCGCGGGTCCCGCCCGAGATCACGGCGACACGGCCACCGAGGTCGGGGAAGGGGGCGCTCACGCGGAGACCTCCGCGGGGCGCGGGGCCTCGTCGGCGAAAGCGTCGCGGACGTCTCGCCGGGTGTAGGTTTCCTGGCTCCCGCCGGGCCGGGTCTTCCAGCGCCAGTGGATCCAGCGCCACTGGAGCGGGTCTTCGCGGACCCAGGCTTCCCAGATCGCCACGATCCGTCCCGTCGCGTCGCGGACCTCGCGCGGCGCGGCGGCTCCCGCCGGGGGCTCCAGGAGAGCGAGGCGGAAGAGGAAACGGCTCCCACGCCTCACGGCGGCGCCGACGACGATCGGCGCGCCCGTGAGGGCGGAGAGGAGCGCCGGCGTCCTGCGCGTGGAGGCGGGGCGCCCGAAGAAGAGCGGGAATGGACCGGACCGTCCGCCGTTCTCGTCGAGCAGGATCGCCACGCTCGTCCCCGAGCGAAGCGCGGCGAGGGCGGGCGCCACGGCGCCCCTCTTCTCGATGATCTCTCCTCCGCCACGCCGCACTCGGTGGAGAAGAGCGTCGAGAAAGGGGTTGTCGACTCGCCGCGCCACCGCCGCGCCGCGACCTCCGAGCCGCAGGTCCAGCATCTGCATCGCGACCTCCCAGGAGCCGAGGTGCCCCGTGACGAAGACTTTCGGGCGCGGGTCCGCGAGGATCCGCGCCTCGAGCTCAGGGTCCTCCGCATCGTAGAGCGTCTCCCAGTAGCGGTCGCCCCGGGCCGCGAGGGCCGAGAACCGGACGCCCTCCGCGAGGCTCCTGCCGAGGTTCGCGAAAACAGACCGGACGGTGCGCCCCGCGGCGGCGCGCGACATCGACGGTCCGTACGCACGCCGCAGGTTGACGAGGCCCGCGCGCCGCGCCGTTCCCATGGCCGCCCATGCGACGAGACCGTAGAAGCTCCCCAGCGCGCAGGCAGCGGTCCACGGCAGGACGCGGAGCGGAAAGAGGAACGGCAGCACGAGCAGCGCGAGGATCAGGTCTCGCGCGAGGACGAACGGCCGAAGGAGCGCGAGGGCCGTCATGCGGCCTCCCTGGGTCGGACGAGGGCCGCGAGGCCGGCGGCCGCCGCGAGCGAGGCGGCGACGGCGACGGCGGCCGGAACGAGCAGCGACCAGGGTCTCTCGAGCCACGGGTGGAGGAAGAGCTGGAGGAGCGCGCCGTGAAGCGCGCCGAACGTGACGGCGAGCGAAGCGCCGAGGAGCCGGGCGGCCCACGGGCTCGGCTCTTCCAGGGCCCGCTGGGCGGCGAGCGCCGCCGCGAAGAGGAGCACGAGGAGGCCGCCGTAGGTGGCGAGGCCGCCGTACAGCAGGCCGATCTTCGGGAGGAGGGTTGCCGGCAGTGTCGCGAGGAACGGTGTCGCGGCGTCGAGGCCGAGGACGAGGAGAAGTGCGCCGAGCGCCGCGAGGTGAGGTCGACCGCGCCGCGCACGGAAAACCGCGCCGAGGAAGGCGGCCGCCGCGAGCAGGGCGAGGGCGCGCGGAAGGAGTTCCTGCAGGTTTCCGGGGACGAGGAATCCGAAGCGGAGATTCAAGGGCCGCCGGAGCCCTTCGACGACGACGCCGAGAGCGACCGCGAGGGGCGCGAACGCAAGGAGCGGAGGCGGGCCGGACGGGAAGAGCGGACCACGCCGCGGGCTCGCTGCGAGGACGAGGGCCTGCGCCACCGGAACGAGGAGCCAGGCCACGAAGGCCTCGTACGTCAGGTCGACGAGATTGAGGACGAGCCAGGAGGACAGCGCCGCGGCAAGGAGATAGGCGGGCGAAAGGAGGGCCCAGGTTGCGAGGAAGCGCCTCACGCGCCGGCCTCCGAGACTCTCGTCACTTCTGCCTCGTCTTCCACTTCCGACAGCGCGCGCCGGCGAGCCTCCGCGAGGCGCACGGTCAGCTCGCCGACGAGACGCGCCCGTCCCGCACGGTCGAGCCCGGGCGGGACGTGGAGAGGCTCCCCGATGACGACGACGACGCGCGTGAAAGGGACCGGGATCCAGATACTCGACCAGCTCCGCGTGACGACGAGAGCTCGCCGGCCCGCCGCTGCCGCGGGGCGCAGGGGCCTGCCGGTGCGGGCCGCGCAGACGACGGCACCTCCCTTCGGTATTCCCGAAGGGCCGAGCGGCCCGTCGACGACGAGCGCGAGGGGTCCGTCGTCTCCGGGAAGGCCGCGCAGAAGCCGAGAGAGCGCCTGGGTGCCTCCCCGTTCCGTCGCTCCTCGGACGACCCGACCTCCCAGCAGCTTCACGGCCTCGGTCGCCCAGTCGCCGTCCCTGCCGGGTGCGATCAGGGTCGTGAACCGTGCGCTTCCGAGGATCCCGCCGACGGCGAAGGTATCCCTCTCGCAGAAGGCGAAGACCTCTCTACCGAACGGGTAGGTGGCCGGGGTCACGCGCGAACCGTCGGGAAGGAGCATCTCGACGCGCAGGGTCCGGTGCAGCGCCCCGTAGAGCCGCCCCAGGGCCCGCACGACCGGACGCGGGGGCGAGAGGCGGATCTTCACGCCCGCACGAACGCCAGGCAGGCCGTCTGCCCGCCGAATGCGAAGGAGTTCGACAGCGCCGCTCGCAGGTCGACGCGCCGGGCGCCTTCGGCAACGGTGTCGAACGCGCACTCGGGATCGGGCGACTCCTGGTTGAGCGTCGGGTGGACGATGCCGTCCCGGAGCGAGAGCGCGGTCACGATCGCCTCGACGGCGCCCGCGGCGACCGTGAGGTGTCCGATCATCGACTTCGTCGAGCTGACGGCGATGCCGCCGAGCCGAGTGCCGAAGACCTCGCCGAGGGCCCGGGCTTCCACCCGGTCGCCTCCCGGCGTCGACGTTCCGTGCGCGTTGACGTATCCGACGTCGCCGGGGGAGAGCCCGGCATCGTCGAGGGCGCGGCGCATCGCGAGGACGGCGCCGAGGCCCTCCGGATGAGGGTCCGTCACGCGGAAGGCGTCGCAGGCGGAGCCGAACCCCGCCACCTCGGCGACGACCCTTGCGCCGCGCGCGAGCGCGAGCTCTCTCTCCTCGAGGACGACGAACCCCGCTCCCTCGCCGAGGACGAAGCCGTCGCGTCCCGCGTCGAACGGGCGGCTGGCGCGCGCGGGCTCGTCGTTTCGTCGAGAGAGGGCGCCGAGGAGGCAGAACGAAGCGAGGCCCATGGGGTAGATCTCGGAGTCGGAGGCCCCCGCGAGGACCACGTCCGCCTCCCCGCGCCTCACCCAGCGAAAGGCATCTCCGATCGCCTGCGTTCCGCCTGCGCAGGCCGTCATCGACGCGAGGACGGGGCCTCCGATTCCCGCGCTGCGCGCGAGGCGGGTGGCGAGCGCGCCCGGGCTCTGTCGGTCTGCCGCGTGCGGGAGGAGACCGCGCCGGAGCTCCTCCGCGAAGGACCTGCCGTCGAAACCGCTCCGCGAGGCTCCCGCGGCGGCGGCCGAAAAGACCTCGGCGTGCCCGTACGTCCCCATTCCCGACGCCAGAGAGAGCCCCGCGGCGGCGGCCCACGCGCCGTGCGGTGTGAGCCCGGCATCGGCCAGCGCCTGAGCGGCGGCCTCTGCCGCGAACGCCCATATCCTGCCGCGCCCTTCCAGGCCTGATCCGAGCGACTGCGCGGCTCCGCCGGAAGGCTCGTCCGCCTCGGCGGCGATGCGCGTCGGGAAGGAGGACGCGTCAAAGCGACGGATCGGCCGGATGGCCGAGACGCCACCGAGAAGGTTCGCCCAGAGAGCGCGCACCCCGGAGGCCCCCGGCGCGACGAGGCCGGCCCCGGTGACGACGACGCGGCGGCGCGCGGTCATTCCGACGGCTCGACCCCTCCCTCGAGACGCTTCTCGAGGTATTCCACGATCGTGCCGACCGTGATGAGGCGGGGGAGGTCCGCGCGGGTCGGGCGGGCCGGGACACGGTCCCAGCGAAAGGCGGGCCGGCGGATCTTCAGCTCTGCGAGGCGGGCCGCGATGGCGTCGGGATCACTTCCGACGCCGTCGAAGGAGCCGGCCCAGATCTCCTCCTCGGGGATCTTCAGCCCGAAGGCGCTCTCGAGGCGGAAGACGATGTCGAGGAAGTCGATCGACTCGGCACCCAGGTCGTCGACGAGGGAGGACTCGAGCGAGACGTTCTCGGCTCGCTGGTCGAGGGCATCGGCCACGATCGAGAGGACGCGGGTTTCGACCTCGGCACGGGACGGGCTCATGCGTTGCTCCAGGCCGCCCCGGCGGGCGGCGTCATCAGAATTGCCGCGGCTTCCCCGGCCGGCCCGTGGGCGACGGCCGTCACCGGAGACGCCAGGCCCTCGGCGAGGGCCAGGACGAGGGCGGCAGGGGCGTGCGCCGCGAGGAGGTTTCCGGCCAGGCGCTCGAGCAGCCCGGACGGCGTCGGGGCCGCGGCGGCCACGAGCGCCGAGAGCCGGGGCCCTTCGGCGAGTGTGTGATCCCCGACTTCGCCGAGGATGCGGGCTCCGCGGGCGAGCGCGGCCTCGCGCTCCTCGAGGAGGACGACGGCCGCCCCCTCGCCGGGAACGAGAGGAGAGGGACCAAAGAAGAGGCCGGCCTGCTCGAAGGCGGCAAACGCGAACGGGTGGACCGCGGACTCAGCCCCTCCGGCAAGGACGGCGACGGCGCTCCCTTCGGCGATCCACGCGGCCCCTTCGATGATGGCCGAGAGACCGGCGGCCCACCCCGTCATGACCGTGGTGTTCGGCCCGCGCGCCTCGAGCTGGATCGACACGTGGGCGCTCGCCATGTTGGGGAGGTGGAGGAGGAGCCAGAGCGGGTTCAGGCCCGCGAGTGCGGACTCGCCGAAAGCGGCAGTGTCGATGGCCGCGTGGCGCGGGTCGTCCGCGCGCGACAGCGCCCCCGAGAGCTCCTCCGCGCCGAGGTCGGATCCGCTCGTCCCGATGGCGACGCCGAGGCCGGTGCACGGCCCGGAAGGGAAGCCAGAGTGCGCGAGCGCCATGGCCGCGGCGCAGACGGCGAAGCGGGTCCTTCGGTCGCAGAGCTTCAGGGCCTTCGGGACGCGGAAGTGCGAGCGCGCGTCGAGTCCCTTCACCTCGCCGGCGAGCGACGAGGCGAACGGGCTCGCGTCGAAGAGCGTCGCGGGGCCGACCGCGCTTCGCCCCTCCCCGAGTGCCGAGAACGTCGAATCGAGACAGGGGCCGAGAGGAGTGACGAGTCCGAGCCCGGTGACGACGGCGCGCGGCCCGCTCACGGGCGGGGTTCCGGGCCCCGACCCTCGAGCGCAGCGACCTTCTCCTCCAGCTCGCGCAGGCGGCGGAAGAGCTCGGGAAGCCGGGCGAGGACGGGGAAGACGCGCCGGGCGTCCTTCGCGAGGATCGCGGGTGATCCGAGCCAGACGCCGGGGCCGATGTCGCTGGGCACTCCTGCCTGGGCGCCGACGACGGTTCCCTCGGCGATCGTCACGTGGTCCGCGACCCCGGCCTGGCCCGCGAGGACGCTGAAGCGCCCGACTTTCACGCTCCCGGCGAGGCCCGCCTGCCCGATGACGCAGCAGTGTTCGCCGACCTGGGTGTTGTGGCCGATCTGAACGAGGTTGTCGATCTTCGTTCCCGCCCCGATCCGGGTGGCGCCGATCGTCGCCCGGTCGACGCAGGAGTTCGCCCCGATCTCGACGTCGTCGGCGAT
>CALBDV010000307.1 GCA_937927565.1 uncultured Holophagales bacterium | reverse complement strand
CACGAGAAGGGGATCGTCCACCGCGACGTCAAGCCGGCGAACGTCCTGATGACGTCCGAGGGGCGGGTCAAGGTCGCCGACTTCGGCCTCGCCTACCTGATCGACCGCGAGGGGGGGACGACCCGGACCGGCTTCCTCGTCGGCTCGCCGAACTACATGTCGCCCGAGCAGGCGACGGGGCAGAAGGTCGACCGCCGGAGCGACGTCTACGCGCTCGGCGTCGTCCTCTTCCGGATGCTGACGGGCCGCGTCCCGTTCGTCGCCGAGTCGAGCCACGCCGTCCTCTTCATGCAGGTGGGGCAGGAGCCGCCCGACCCGCGCGAGCTGAACAAGTCCATCTCCCTCGTCACGCGCGGGCTCGTCCTGAAGGCGCTCAACAAGAAGCCCGAGGCGCGCTTCCAGACGATGGCCGAGTTCCGCGACGCCCTGCTGAAGCAGTCGGCGGCCCTCGGTGCGGGTGTCGCGGGCGAGATCTCGATGGACGACGGGACGGTCGCCCTCGACACCGCCGACGTCCGCGGCGCTGCAGCCCGGGCCTACGTGGACGCCCACGGCATCTCGATGCCGCCGACCGCCGAGCGGACGAAGGAGACTGCCCAGATTCCGGCGCGGCCACCGGCCCCGCCAACGCCGGTCCCCGCGGCTCCGTCGCCGGTCCCGGCGACGCCTTCCCCGGCCGCCGGGCGGCCGGCGCGGCCGGCGCGGCCAGCCGCTCCTCCCCGCTCGCCCGTCCTTCCCGTCGCAGCCGCCGCCGTGGTGCTTGTCGTCCTCGGCTTCGGGGGGACGCTGCTCTACAAGAGCGGACTCATCCCCGGTTTCGGCAGCCGTCCCGCGCCTACGCCGGCGCCTCTGCCGACGGTCGCGCCGACGGCCATCCCCGTCCTGCCCGTCCCGACGCCCGCGCCGGAGGCGACGGCCGCTCCGACCCTCGAGGCCCCGCTCCCGACGCAGATCCCTGAGCCGACGAAGCCGCTCGTCGTGAGGGTTCCCACGCCCCGGCCAACGGAGCGCCCCCAGATCCGGATCGCCGATGCCCGGCCGCAGCCGACCGCGGCCCCCTCCGGCGAAGCCCTGTGCGTCCAGATGAGCCCGACGAGCTTCGCCCAGGGGAAGACGAAGGGCTTTGCGCCCGGCTTCGACGTCTCGGGCGGGACGCAGACCCGCGCCGCCAAGCCCGACGCCGGGCTCTTCCAGATCGAGTTCGAGGTCAGGCCGAGGAAGCCGGCGGAGGGCGAGACGGTGACGATCGAAGCCTACTTCGCCAACGAGGCGGAGCGCGACGTCTCGGTCGACGGCGTCGAGGAGACCGCTCCGATGAGCCTCACGAGCTTCCGGCCCGTCACGTCGCCCCCCGCTCCCGCCAAGGTCCGGGTCGGAAAGAAGGAGCCCGTCTGGGTTTTCCAGGGTGCCCTTCGCGTCCCGTACGTGAAGACGATCCGGGTCACGGACGCCTCCGGGGATTCCTGGTCGCGGACGCTCGAGATCACCCCCTGCCCGTGACGGATCGCATCCCGGCGTTCCGTCGCGGCGTGTCGGCTGTATAGTCGGCCGCAAGAACCAGAAGTCTCTCGTGCCGGAGGCGCCCATCGGGTGACCGTCTCCTTCGTCATGGGGATGGGCTCCCGAAGGACCGTCACCGTCCGAACCGAGGAGGACCGCTCGTGAAGAAGCTCGTTCCGCTCCCTGAGGTCCCGACCGGCATCCGGCAGGCGTGCGCGATCCTCCTCGCGTCGACGCTCGCTACCGGGGCCTTTGCCGCTCCTGCTCCCCAGGCCGACCCCGTCGTCAAGAAGGCCGCAGCCGGGGAGAGCCCGCGCCTCTCGATCGCGCACGACCCGCTCAAGTGCCTCTCGACGGAGGCTCGCCCGCTCGTCGACGCGCGGGTCCTGCCCGTCGCCGAGATGGACCAGGGCTTCGTCTACTTCCGGGCAGCCGGGACCGAGGACTTCTACTACGTCCTGATGAAGCCGCGGGCCCAGGAGGATTTCATGGGCGAGCTGCCGCGGCCGATGCCCGGCATCCGCGGGATCGACTACTTCGTCCAGGCCCTCGATCGCGCGAGCCTGCCGAAGAAGACCCCGGAATACGCCCCACCCGTCACGGACCGCACCGTCTGCCGCGACGAGAGGACCGTGAGCGCCGTCGTCACGGTGACCGCCCCGCGAGAGGGGTTGACCATCGGGTTGACGAAGGCGGGGCAGTACCCGGTTCCGTCCGGCTTCAACAAGGACGACATCGCGAAGGTCATCCTCGTCACGGGAGCGGTCGTCTCGCTCTCGACCGCCCTGGCCTCGGGGACCGGCGCGGCGGCGGGCGCGGCCGCGGCGACCACGGGCGGTCTCTCGACCGGGGCGATCGTCGGCATCGCGGCGGGCGCGGTGGCGGTGGGCGTCGGGGTCGCAGCGGTGGCGAACAACAACGAGGACGACACTCCCAACGGCAATCCGACGATCGGGACGGCCAGCGTCACGCCTCTCTACGGCTCCGTCCCGCTCCAGGTGGCGGCAACCGCGACGGCGTCCGACCCGGACGGCAACACGCTCACGTACACGTGGAGCTTCGGCGCCGGTTCGGCGACGGGGGCGACGACCAGCTTCACCTACCAGTCTGCGGGCACCTTCACGGTCGGCCTGACGGTGACGGACGGCCAGGGGGGGACGGCGACGAATGCGAACGTGGCGACCATCAGAGTCGACCCACAGGGGACCCCGCAGTACCTGACCGGCCTCGCGAGCTGGTCGGGCGACGCCGACCTCGACGTGAGGATTGCGGGTCCGGGAGGGATCGACGTCGCGACGCAGCCGGGCGGACGGAAGATCCCTGCAGGCTGCGCCGTCGGGAACCGGACGGAGAGCGTCATCTACGAGGGCAACCGCCTTCCGCCCGGCACCTACACGCTCTACGTGAAGCACGCAGCGACCTGTACCGGAAACCCCGCCACCGCCCGCTTCAGTTACACGGCCCAGGCCACGTCCGGCAGCAAGTGCACCGGGCTCCTCGACGTCGCCCCGGGAGCCGAAGTCCAGGCCTGCACCTTCACCTTCCCGTAAGGCCGGGTTCGCGGCAGTCACCCGGCGGTCCGCGGGAGGCGGGTTACCATCATCCGATGGTCCCTCCTCCCGCACACCTCCTCGTCATCGGCGACGAGCTCGCCCTCTCCTGGAAGGACGGCTCCGAGAGCTACCTGAAGCTCCGGGACGTCCGCCGCCTCTGTCCCTG
>CALBDV010000306.1 GCA_937927565.1 uncultured Holophagales bacterium | reverse complement strand
TTCGCCGGGTCGTTGCTCGCGCCGACGACGGCGATCCGGGTCTCGGGGCCGCGTCGACGAAGCTGCTCGAAGACCTCCGGCGGGTGCGGGTCAGGTCGGGACATCGGGAGCCTCCTGTCGGACCGGCCCGGCCGGCCCGGGCGCATTCTGCGATACGTTCGCGGCCGATGCGGAGGCACTCTCCCAGCGTACGATTCCACGGCTCTCCGGCCCGCGGGGCCGCGCTGCGGGCCGGCCGGGAGGACCGATGAAAGCGACACCGTCGTCCGGGTTCCTCGTTCTCACCCTTCTCCTTGCCGTCGGGGTTGTGGTCTTCCTCCTGGCTCGACGCGGCATGAAGGCCGATGTCGACATCGTCCGCGAGATCGACCGGACCGTGATGGCCGAGTACGTCCGCCTCGTCGGCGAGGGGAAGTACGGGGAGGCGTGGGAGAAGTGCCTGACGAAGAGCTACCGGGAAGAAGTCCCGCGCGAGAAGTTCGTTGAGGCGCACGAGAAGAGGCGCGCCGAGGTGGGAGCGCTCGGCGGCGCGAAGCTCCTCCGCCACAGCACGCACCGGAACCTCTTCTCGAAAACCCGCACGCACCACCTTCTCTACGAGCTGTCGTACCCCGCGGGCGCCCAGCCGCAGGTCGCCGTCGTGAACGACGCCGACGGCACGTTCCGGATCGAGGGGACGTACCACGAAACGGGCGAGACGCTGGGATTTCTCCTCTGGTAGGGAGGCGCCCGGGAGGTCAGCCCTTTCGCGAGCTCCCCTTCTTCCCTGGCGATCCACCGTCCGCCCACGTCGGGACCGTCAGCTTCGTGTCCCGGACGTCCTCGATGAAGCCCGGTCCGAAGGCCTTTGACGGCGTCCACGCCCCCGGCTTCACGACCCCGCGCAGGACCCGCTCCGCCGCGAGGACGGCGGTCTCGGCCGTGAGCGTGTAGCCCTCGAGCGTGTCGACGGTCCCCTCCACGGCGCGCCCCTCACCGTCCTCGACCCGCCCCCAGAGCAGCGACCGCTCGCGGGCACGCTCCTCGGCGGTCGGCCCGGCGATCCCCTTCTTCGCCCAGGCCGACAGGAGGGCCTGGAAGGGGCCGAACCCGGCCATCGGGAGGAACGAGCGGACCCAGCGGAGCGCCGAGACGTGAGACGGGGCCATCGCCATGTAGGTCTCTATGTTGGGGATCCCCGTGGAGCGGTAGGCGGTCGAGAGGTCTCCCCAGGGAATCGTGACGGCGTATCGGGGCCGGTCGGAGAAGGGAATCGTCCTCGTCTTCCACGCGACGGGCACGGAGACGAGCTTTCCGTCGACGCGCGCGGCGCCCCCCTTCGGCAGCCCCTCCAGCATCGTCCTCGCCGTTCCGGCCGAGATCCCGAATCCGCGAAAGGCGAGCTGGAGGCGGACGGCACCGGGAAGAGCCAGGGCCAGCGACGCCGCGAGGCAGTCGGAGGGGACGACGTCGAATCCGACCCCCGGCAGGAGAACGGCGCCCGCCTTCACCGCCTCGGCGTGCCGCGCGAAAACCGCCTCGAAGACGCCGATCTCCCCCGTGACGTCGAGGTAGGGAACCCTCGCCTTCAGGCAGGCGGCCAGCACGGGCGCGCTCGTCTTCGAGAAGGGACCCGCGGCCAGCAGGACCGCCCCGAACCGCGAGAAGCGCTCCGCAAGCCGTCGCGGCGCCTCGTCGAGCGCGAAGGCCTCGAACGGGACCCCGCGTTCGGTGGCGACGGGCTCGATCGCCTCCGGGCGCCGGCCCGCGATCGTGACGGGAAGGCCCCGGGCGAGAGCGGCGTCGAGGATGAGCCGCCCCGTGTAGCCGTTGGCGCCGTAGAGAAGGAGTCGTTTCTTGGCAGCAGACACGGGCACGTCGATGGTACGCCGTCCGCTACGATCGGGAACATGACCGCCGACTCGTGGGACCCCGGCCAGTACGCGAAGTTCCTGCGCGAGCGCAGCGCCCCCTTCTTCGACCTCCTCGACCTCGTCGAGCCCCGGCCCGGTATGCGCGCCGTCGACCTCGGCTGCGGCACGGGAGAGCTGACCCGGGCGCTCCACGATCGGCTCGGCTGCCGGGAGACGCTGGGGCTCGACCGCTCGGCGAAGATGCTGGAGAAGAGCGCCGCCTTCGCCGCACCCGGTCTCCGGTTCGAACAGGGAACGGTCGAGTCCTTCGCCCCGGACGGTCCCTTCGACCTCGTCTTCTCCAATGCCGCGCTCCACTTCGTCGAGGGGCACGTGGACCTCTGGCCGCGTCTCGCATCTCTCCTCGCACCGGGCGGGCAGATGGCGGTCCACCTTCCCGCGAACCAGGACCACCCGACGCACGTCACGGCCCGGGAGGTTGCCCGCGAGGAGCCCTTCGCCGCCGCCCTCGGCGCGTACGTCCACCCCACCCACCTCCTTCCCGTGGAGACGTACGCCGTTCTCTTCCATCGGCTCGGATTCGCCCGGCAGAGCGTGAAGCTCGTCGTCTACACGCACCTTCTCGAATCGAGGGAGAGCGTCGTGGAGTGGGTGAAGGGGTCGATCCTCACCGAGTACCAGTCGCGCCTCGTGCCGGAGCTGTACGGACGATTCCTCGAGACCTACCGCGAGCGCCTCCTGCCCCGCCTCTCGGACGAGAGGCCGTACCTCTTCACCTTCAAGCGCGTCCTGATGCACGCGACGAGGTGAAGGGCACGCTCGCGGGAACCGCCCGCCGCGAGTAGAGTCCAAGGCCCTGAGGTGAAGAAGATGTCGATGCGCCTGCCGGGCGCCGCCCTGCGGTTCGCCCTCGCCCTCGCCGTCGCCCTGCCCCTCCTCGTCGCTCCCGTTGCCAGCCATGCCGAGACGCCGGGGACCGGCGAAAGCCCGCGCGTCACGCTCCCTCTCTCCGAGTACGAGCAGCTCCGCAAGCTGCGCGAAACGTCGAGCCTCACGGTCGTCGACACGCTGAAGGTCGGTGGGAGCTTCGCGTCGAGGACCCTCTCCCTCGTCCTGGCCGGGCGGTCCTCCGGGACCCTGCCGCCCGCTGTCGTCCTCGAGTCCGTGGAGGGAGCCGCCCTCGCCGGTTGCGACGGCACCGCGCTCGTCTCCCGCGGCGACGGTGCGGCCTACACGCTGACGCCGCTCGGCCCGCGGTTCGAGGTCCGTTGCCGGCTCGTCTCGTCTTCGGGTGACCGGCTCTCGTTCGTGGCAGGCAAGGCGGTCCTCTTCCCGGAGGGCGACGTCTCGGACGGCGAGTTCCTCTCCGGCGCCGACCCCGGCGACGGCACGCGCCCCTTCACCGTCGTCCGGCGGATCTCGACGGCGGGCGAGGCGCTCGCCCCGACGGCGACCGGTCGCTACCGGATCACGCTCCTTCCGGACGAGACCCGCTTCCGCTGGACGATCGAGGTGAGGAACCCGAACCGGGGGCGCGCGCCGTTCGAGCTCGTCCTCGCGAGCGGCGAGAGGGTGCAGGAGGTCGTCGCCCCCGGCCCGTACGACGTGAAGGACGGGCGGACACGATTCGACCTGCCCCCTGGCGACGGGACGATCGTCCTGACCGGGACGCTCTCCGGCTCTCAGTTCCGAGCCCCCGTCGAGACCGCCCTGTCCTACCTCCTCCTCGAGAGTCACCCGCTGCTGCGCGCCGAGGCGAAGACCGCGGCGAGGAGAGTCAGCCCGCAGGAGACCGGCCTGCCGCGCGAGTTCCGGGGCGGTCAGGCGTTCCTCCTCGGAAAGGGGGATGCCCTCGGCTGGTCGTCCACCCGCCTCGAGGCTCTCCGGGCGACGAGCTACGCGGTGAGGTCGACGGTGCAGACCCTCTACGTCCCCGCCGACGGCTCCGTCCTCGGGCAGAGCCTCTTCGAGCTCGACAACCAGGGGGCCTCCGACCTCGCGCTCCCCTCGTCCCCCGAACCGACGTACGCCGCGTTCGGGGACGAAGCCGTCTTCCTGACGAAGAACGCCAAAGGGGAGCTCTGGCTTCCGCTCGCCTCGGGACCGCAGTCGCTCCTCCTCCAGAGCCGCCAGCCCCTCCGGCGCACCCTCGGTTTCGCGGCGGGCCGCCTCGCCGTGCCCCACCTGCCCGTCCCTTCCACGCACTACACGCTCGAGCTGCGCTACCCCGACGCCTGGGTCCCGCTCTACGAGCGATTCGGCGGCGAGAGCCGCATCGCCGCGCCAGCCCCCTCTGCATTCTTCGCGTTCCTCCTCCTCGCGGGCTGGCTCTTCGCCCTCCTCCGCCAGCTGGCGGTCGAGCCGAAAGGGGCCGTCCTCCTCGCGGCCGTTCTCGCTCTCTCGACGTTTGCTTCCGGCTCGGCGGCCTTCCTCGTCCTCGCGTCCGCCGTCGTTCTCTCCGTCTTCTGGCTCGCCTCGCTCGTCCGCGAAGGAAAGCTCCGGCTGAGGACCCTCGTCGCTCTCGGGGCGCTGGGAGCCTTCGCGGTGCTCGTCATTCTCGCCGTCGCGATCCCCTCCGGGCTGCTCCGGTCCGGGGCACCGGCCGGGCGGACGGTGCACTACGCGGAAACCGCAGCCGCGCCCATGACGGCTGCCAAGAGCGCGCGACTCGACGAGGCCCCCGCCTCCCCGGAAGCGGAACCGGGCTCCGCCGGTCCCGCCGAAGCGACCTACGAGGGCCTTCCCGCGAAGGTGACTCTCCCGGGCGGGGCCCGGAGCACCACCTGGAGCCGCGAGATGCTGGCGGCCGACGCCGCGCCGCGGGTGCGCGTCGTCCTCGCGGGCCGGACCCTCGTCACGCTCGGCCAGGGCCTCGTCCTCCTCGCCGCCCTCGGCCTCCTCTGGCGCTCGCGCGA
>CALBDV010000305.1 GCA_937927565.1 uncultured Holophagales bacterium | reverse complement strand
CCGCGATCCGCAGGGAAGAGACCCCCGCTGCTGGTCTGGAGGAGAGCCGGGACGTGATTGGCCCCGTAGCCAAGGAGGTTGCGGTAGTCGTAGCTCCCCGCACCGGCGAGGACGACGTACCGGGGCTTCGTCGCCCAGGACGAGGATGCGTACTCGAGGAACGAGCGAATTGCGCCGGGATCCCTCACGCCGCCGGCGAACTGGTCCGCAATCGTCTCGAACGTGATGACCCGCGTCGAGAGCCCCTGCCTCGCGCGAAGCGCCGCGAGGCGCTCCGCCTGATCGCGCAGCTCGGCGGAGGTCACGACGAGGTAGCTCGAACCCGCAAGGAGCGACCGTCTGAGGTCGACAGGTTCCGCGACGTCCAGCGCCATCGGAGATGCTGCTGCGCCTCCCACTACGACGACAAATCGCCCGGTGCGGAACCGCCCGGCGCGGAGAGGCGGCACGAACCCGAGAGCGCCGGCACTGGTGGAGAACCCTGAAAGGAGGGCCGGATTCGAGGGGTCGGTGATCTCGTAGAGCGAGACCGGCCCCGCCATGAGGCCGTTCACGACCACCGAGGTCCCGGCTTCCGCCTCGAA
Source organism: uncultured Holophagales bacterium (assembly GCA_937927565.1). Lineage (GTDB taxonomy): Bacteria > Acidobacteriota > Thermoanaerobaculia > UBA5066 > UBA5066 > UBA5066. The sequence continues at coordinate 3,503 of CALBDV010000305.1, read as the reverse complement.
AACGAAGGACGCCGAGCCCTGGGCGTCATAGCGACGGGAGTACGAGACATCGATCGAATCGACGTAGACGATGCTCTGTGCCGTCCCCGGATCGAGAACGACCTCCACCGTCACGGTATTGACTCCGTCGACGAGGCTCCCCGCAGGAACGTCGAAAGAAGCGTCGAGGCGCTCGTAGCCGCTGAAGGCCACCTCGCCCGCAAGGACGCCGTTGACCAGGACGCGAACGTGGTGCCGACCCAGGGAAGCATCCGAAGACCCCTGGAGGCCCACGGAGAGTCGAGTGCTGCCGGAAACCAGGCCCGGCACCACGATGGGGAAGGCGGCCTGGTCGAGGTCCGGCAGGCCCGCGATGAGCGCCTTCCAGAGCCAGTAGTCTGCAGAGGGGCTGATCGGCAGGGCGACGACGCCGACGCGGTCCTGCTCGATGTGCAACCGCTCCTGGAACGACACAGCCGAGGTGGCAGCGCTCACCGAAACGGTGCGTGTCGCCATCGTCGCCCCCGGCTCGATGGTCAGCCAGTAGACCGACCCGCGCGCGAAGAGGCTGTCGAACGGCTGGGCCCAGAAGAGGAGTCCATCCGTCGTGTCCGCCCATGCTGCGCCGAGGCCGTCGTGGCGGCGGAGGGCGATCTTCCTGGCCTTGACGTAGGTTGCGAGCGTCTGAGGCTTGACCTGGAGCTTCTCGGCAATCTTCGACCAGGGGACGAGCGTCAGCCCCTCGCCCGAGGTCTCGATCCTCAGCGAGGCGGCCTTCGGGGTCCCCACGACGAGGCTCGCTGCCCCGGAGTCGCTCCCCGCGGCTGGAACGCCCTCAGCAGCCACCTGCCCGGTGGCGAAGCCCTCCCCGGTCGTCAAGACGCCCCTCGCAGTGCGCACTGGTTCCGGCGCCCGCGGCTCGGCCGAGAAACTCGTCTCGGGGGCTCTCGTGTCTTCGTGAATGTCGGGGTCGAACGTGACGATTCCGTGCGACCGGCGGACACCGCTCGTCTCGACCTCGACGATCTCGTACTGCATAGGTCCGCGCGGGCGGGCATCCCGGTCGTGCAGGCGGTAGCGCGCGCCGGCCGGCGAAAGGCTCGCCGCCAGGAGGCCGGAATGAACCAGCACTCTCTCCCCGTCGTCGATGCGGTAGATCTCGAACCCGGCCGTCCCGGCCTCGGAGACCGTCTCCCACTCCACGAGAACGCCCGGCGTGGCCCCGATCGCCCTCGTCTCGCCGAGGAGAGCGAGCGTGGCCGCGTTGGTGTCCACGGAGAGCTGGCAGAGCGGCCCGAGCGTGTTGCGCGTCCGCGCCGTCTGCGTCGTGTTCCCGGTCTCGTCAAGGTAGATCGCGGTCGTGCCGGCGACCGTCGGGGTTCCCGTCACGCCGATGGTCCCCGCCACGGTCGGTGTCACGCGCACCTCGTACGCCAGGATCTCCGTCGCCCCGGCGGCCACCACTCCCGGGTCCCAGACGACGTTTCCGCTTCCGCCCACGCTCGGCTCCGCGACGAGCGACCCCTGGGACGCCTGGCCGTTGCCTCCGTAAAGCACGACACCGCCCGGGACGGTCGCGGTAACGACGTTTCCCAACCCGTTCGAGAACGTGATCGGGTATGCCGTCGGGTTGACGAGCCTTACCGTGACCGTGAAGCGGCTCAACTGCCCGACCTGCGGAGGATTCGGGCCCCCGCCCCCGCCGAGGTGCCGCACCAGCTGCTCGAGGTAGGGCTTCGCGGGTTTCGCCCCGGCATCCGTCGGGAGGTAGACGCGCAAGGCGTTCGGCTGGGGTTGTCCCGTCGGCGGCGGCGCCGCGGCGTTGAACGCTCCCAGGTAGTACGTGATGCAGTTCAGGGCTGCGGTGACATTGAAGTCCGTCGTCCAGAGCCCGTAGTCCGTGGCATCCGACGGGGTCGTCCAGCCGGTGACGCTGTACGGCTGCCAGGCGGTCTCGCCCGAGACCGGGAAGGTCGGCGTCGCGAAGCTGCCCGTCCGACTCGTGAACCTGATGTTCCCGCCGCTGTCTCCGTCGAAGTCGTTCGAGACGAAGCTGCACCCTGACGTGACCCACGGATAGTCGACGAACGCTCGGGCTCCGGTCGTCGTGCCGTAGTTGAAAAACGAGTCGTAGTAGACGTTGAGCTCGGTTCCGCCGGCCGTCGCGTCGCCGTCGTCGGCCCGAACGCCCACGCCGTTTGCGCCGTCTCCCGCGGTCGCGTCCATACGCACTTCCCAGTGGCCAACCGCGGGGGCTGTAGCAAGCAGGGAGCCTTCCATTCGGACGTTGTCGATGTTGACGTACTCGTTGTCGTTGTCGGCCCAGCCCGAGCCGCTCCGCCGGAAGCGAACTCGGGAGGTAGCGGACGGGGTGAGGCCGGGGAAGCTGTACGCCGTCGCCGGGTTGCTCAGGAGGATGTCATCCAGTTGCGTCCAGTTGGCACCACCGTCAGTCGAATAGTCGACGGCCAGCCGCTCGGAGTCTTCAATGTCCAGCCTATTCCCAACGGTCGTGAAGGAGAGGGTCACCGACGTCAGGCTGCTGAGGTCTGCACTTCTTGCGATGGCCACGTTCGTGACGTTGCGCGGGTTCATCCTCAGGACTCCGCCCGTAATGAAGATCCGCCCGGTCGTTGCGCTGTCGTCGTCAAGCTCCTCGACCCACGGCGTGGACCAGGGGAGCGTTCCGTCGCTGTTCGTGTAGACCGCAGACCCGAACTGGTCGAGGACGTATGCGGTACTCGAGTCGTAGAACGTCCACCACGCGTTGTTCGATGCCGCCGGACCCGCGTCGCTCGAAAGGGCCGCTGCCCGCTGCGTGCCCGACGGGTCGATGAGCGAATACTGAAACGTGGAGAGATCCACGTCGTTGAGCGCGGTGGTGTCGGGATCGAAGAGCTGCACCCGGAGCCGGGGCGTCCCTGCCGGGACCTCGATGAAGAAACTGTAGAAGGAGTTCAACCCGGCAGTATTCGTGACGTACTCGCCATTCGGGAGGGTCGCTGCCGTGCCTGCCGGCGTCTGCAGTCTCTGGACGCCCGTCAACCCTCCGTTCGTCGCGGGTGTGCCCCCGGCGAGCGCCGGTCCGCTCCAAGAGAGGAGGATGGAACTGGTGATGAGGACACCGGCCACACTCAGGACGCTGTTCGCGACAGATGTACTTCTCATAGCCGAACCTCCTCAGTCTCCCCGGTCACCTGAGCTCCCGCTCCGAACCTACCGCCCGCACGGGTTCGTTCCCGGCCTGCTCGACCCGATCAGGACGCGATCGGCCCGGCGGGGCACTGGGCGAGGTTCGTCTTCCCGGTCCCCGTGCAGGTGCCCGCGATCGCCTCCAGGCGCTCCCGGGACAAAACGCGGGGAGGTGAGTAGGGCTTCTTTTCCTGCTTGACGTCGCGCCGCCGGGCGGCCTTGGTCTCATCGGTCATGGCGTTCTCGGCTCCCTCGAGTATCCACTCGGCTCATCTCTATTCCGTCTCGCTCACCAGGACAGCTGCATGGCAGCGTCGCCGAGCAACGCGTAG
>CALBDV010000304.1 GCA_937927565.1 uncultured Holophagales bacterium | reverse complement strand
CGACGACCTCAACGTCGTCAACGACTCCAGCGGCCCCAACAGCCCCGCCGACCGAGACCCCCGACCTCGACGAGGTCACGCTCGGCCTCGGCGACCGCCGCTATCGCCTCCGGGGCCTGCGGAAGAACCTCTCCTGGGGCGTCCTGAAGCTCAACGTCCTCGTCACCCGCGAAGGGTCCGAGGCCGAGGCCCTCTTCGCCCCGCCGTCGCCTCTCGCCGGCTTCTTCGTCGACACCCTCGACCTCTACTCCGCCCGCCAGCGCGCGGCCTTCGAGAAGCAGGCCGCTCGTGAGCTGGGCGTGATGGAAGAGACCGTCAAGCGCGACCTCGGCCAGGTCCTGCGCCGCGCCGAGGACCTCCAGCAGGAAACCATCAGGAAGACGCTCGAGCCCAAGGCCAAGGCCGTCCACCTCACCGACGACGAGACCCGGGAAGCCCTCGACCTCCTCAAAGACCCCAGGCTCCTGGAGAGGATCCTCGCGGACTTCGACGCCTGCGGCCTCGTCGGCGAGGAGACCAACAAGCTCACGGCCTACCTCGCGGCCACCTCCAGAAAGCTCGACCGGCCGCTCGCCGTCATCGTCCAGTCCTCGTCGGCGGCGGGGAAGTCGGCGCTCATGGAAGCCGTCCTCGCCTTCCTGCCCGAAGAGGAGCGCGAGAAGTACTCGGCCCTCACCGGCATGTCGCTCTTCTACTTCGGCGAGACCAAGAGCCTGCGGCACAAGGTCCTCGCCATCGCCGAGGAGGAGGGGGCCGAGAGGGCCACCTACGCCCTGAAGCTCCTCCAGTCCGAGGGCGAGCTGACGATCGCCTCCACCGGCAAAGACCCACAGAGCGGCAAGCTCGTCACCCAGGAATACCGCGTCGAAGGGCCGGTGATGATCTTCCTGACCACGACGGCCGTCGAGATCGACGAGGAGCTCCTCAACCGCTGCCTCGTCCTGACCGTCGACGAGAGCCGCGAGCAGACGCGGAGGATCCACGAGCTGCAGCGCGAGGCCTCGACCCTCGAAGGGATCCTCGCCTCCCGAAGGAAGCCCAAGGCCCTGAAAGTCCACCGCAACGCCCAGAGGCTCCTGCGCCCCCTTCCCGTCCACAACCCCTACGCCCGGCGCCTCACCTTCCTCGACGAGAAGACCCGGGCCCGGCGCGACCACGTCAAGTACTTGAAGCTCATCGAAGCCATCACGCTCCTCCACCAGTACCAGAGGGAGGTCAAGAGCGTGATGGCCGACGGGGGAGAGCTCGTCGAGTACGTCGAGGCCACCCTCGACGACGTCGCCCTCGCGGGCCGCCTCGCCGCCGAGGTCCTCGGCCGCTCCCTCGACGAGCTCCCCCCGCAGACCCGGAGGCTCCTCGTACACCTCGACGAGATGCTCGCGGGCCTCGTCGAGCGGCACGGGGTCGCCCGCGAGGACATCCGCTTCTCGCGTCGGGACGTCCGCCTCTTCTCCGGCTGGGGCGACACGCAGCTGCGGATCCATCTCGACCGCCTCGTCTCGCTCGAGTACCTCCTCGTCCACCGGGGCGGAAGAGGCCAGAGCTTCGTCTACGAGCTCCTCTACGCCGGCCAGGGCAAGGACGGCTCATCCTTCCTGCCCGGCCTCATCGACACGGAGGCGCTTGGAAGTACGACTTCAACCTCGCGGGGGTGGGAGGCCCACCTCGCGGGGGCCTCGCGGCCCCAACGCGGGGCCTCCGCGGGGGAGTCGCGGGGCGAGGAGGAAGGCCCTGACCCCGCTCCCCATACGCACTTGAACGGTTTCTCCCACGAAGAGACCGAAACCTCGCCCCTCGGGTCGCACCGCGAAGTCCTGTCGTACCCCAAGGCCGGCGTCCCGCTCGCCCCCCTCCAGCTGCGCCGGATCGAGAAGGGCTTCTGAGCCGTGCCGAGGAAGGGCGCGCGCAAGAGGTGGAGCCTCCTCCCGGGCGCCGGCGCCGACCCACGAGGCCTCGTCGTCCTCGTGCGGGCCTACGTCGAGGCCCAGCGCGTCAGGGGGCTCACCGACATGACCGTGGAGAAGAGGGAATGGACCCTCTGGCGCTTCGTCGAGTGGTGCCACGAGCGAGGGATCACGCGCCCCGAGGAGGTCACCAAGCCGATCCTGGAGCGCTACCAGAGGATGCTCTACCACTACCGCCGCCAGAACGGCTCGCCCCTCTCCTTCCGGACCCAGTACCAGCTCCTGGGCAACGTCCGCTACCTCTTCCGCTGGCTCGTGAGGCAGAGCTACGTCCTGGCAAACCCCGCCTCCGACCTCGACCTGCCGCGCCTGGGCGTGAGGCTCCCGCGCAACATCCTCACCGTCGAGGAGGTCGAGAAGGTCCTCGCCGAGCCCGACCTGGCGACCCCCTACGGCCTCAGGGACCGGGCGATCCTGGAGACCCTCTACTCCACCGGCATCCGGCGGAGCGAGCTCTGCCACCTCGCCCTCTACGACGTCGGCTTCACGCGAGGGACCCTGATGATCCGGGAAGGGAAAGGGCGCAAGGACCGTGTCGTCCCGATCGGGGAGAGGGCCCTGGCCTGGATCGACCGCTACGTCCTCACCGCCCGGCCCCAGCTCGTCGTCCCGCCCGACGAGGGCGCCCTCTTCCTGGCCTACCACGGCCGTCCCTTCAACCCCGACTACCTCGGCCACGAGGTGAGGCGCTACGTCGAGGCTTCCGGCATCCAGAAGCAGGGCGCCTGTCACCTCTTCCGCCACACCATGGCGACGCTCATGCTCGAAGGGGGCGCCGACATCCGCTACGTCCAGGAGATGCTCGGCCACTCCAAGCTCGAGACGACCCAGATCTACACCCAGGTCGCCATCGACAAGCTCAAGCAGATCCACTCGGCCACGCATCCCGGGGCGGGCCTGAAGCCGCGGCACCCGCAAGACGGGGAGCCACGGAGGGCCTTAGAATGAGCCCCGTCATGGGTCGAGCCGTTGCCCGAAAGCCGCCAGCCTCCGTGAGCGAATCCGCTCTCAATCGCGCCAGCCATGGCGAGCGCGTCGTGGTGCGTCAGGGAAGGAAGCCTGTCGCGGCGGTGGTGTCCATCGCGGACCTGAAGCTCCTCGAAGAGCTTGAGGACCGCTACGACACGAGCGTCTCCGTGTCTCGGCTCGCCAACCCTAAGGAGAAGCGGATCCCTTACGCCGAGGTCCGCAAGCGCGCCGGGCTGTAACGGCGTGGCGTACCGGCTCGAATTCGTCTCGTCGGCGCAGCGCGAATTCCTCCGGCTTCCCCTTGCCGTCCGAACGCGTCTCGACACTCACCTCCTCGGGCTCGCGCAGGATCCGCGCCCGCGAGGCGTCAAGGCGATGGCCGGCCACAAAGGACTCTTCCGGATCCGCGTGGGCGACTACCGGATCCTCTACGAGATCGACGACACGGATCACGTAGTGACGGTGACGCGCGTCCGGCTTCGAGGCTCGGCATATCGCGGCCTCTGACCGGCCTTCCCCTGCCGCGCCTCTCGCGCGAAGATCAGGACGCCAGATGAAGAACAGGGCGCGCATCGTCTCGGTCCTCGCCGCGCTCGGGCTGGCGCTCCTCGCGCCCGCGGCGCTGGCGTCCGTCTCGCGGAGCTCGCAGGGGCCCGATTCCCTGGGGATTCCCCCGGCCTCGCTCGCGCAGGAGCGCCCTCTCGCCAGCGCCGAGACCGCGCACTTCGCTCTCGGGCTTACCCAGCTCGCTGACACCGCCGCGCAGATTCAGAAGCTCCGGCTCTTCACCGGCGGCGAGCTGCGGCCGCAACCGCTGACCGCCTTTGAGCCGAGCTATCCCGAAACTCGCGTCTGGGCTTTCGACTTCCTGGGCACGCCTCTCGTCGGGGTCTCGAGCGGTGTAAGCCACGAATTGCAACGAGGATGCGGGGATTCTTGGCTTGGAACTCCGGAGGGGATCGGGAACTGGCTCTCTGAAGACCCTCAGGGCGACATCGATTCGCCGAACAGGTACGCCTATGTCGGCTGGCGGCCGAACGAGGCTACGGATCCGACAGGTGAGATCGCAGAGACGCCGTGGGATGCGGCCTCCCTCGGCCTCGGTCTGACGTCGCTCGCCTACAACGCCGTCGAAGGCAACTGGGCAGCGGCTGGGCTCGATGCGTTCGGCGTCGCCCTGGACGCGGTCGCCACCGCGACGCCCTTCCTCCCGGGTGGCGCGAGCGTCGCGATCAAGGCGAGCCGTGGCTTCAAGGCGCTCCGGGCGATCGATCAGGGGATCAACGCCACACAGGGCTTCTTCCAGGCGGGCCAGGCCTACCAGGAAGGGCACTACTTCCAGGCGGGTCTCTACGGTGCGATGTCGGGTCTCGGCTTCCGTGGTGCGCTGGGGCAGATGGATGAGCTGGGCCTGCGTATCGCCTCTGGCGGCACGGGGATGAACCTTGGGAACACTCGTCTCGTCCACAACATGGAGCGGGGCGGTAGTCAGCAGCTGACGGTCCGACACATCGTCAAGCCTGACAAGACAACTGACGTCCCTTCGCTTATGGCGGAGGTCCAGAAACACTTCGATGCTTGGAACGATGTCATCGCCAGGAGCGGAATGGCCGGTCTGAAACAGCGGCTGCGGTCTTTCGAGAGGCACCAGGATCTGATTCAGAGGGCGGGAGCGAAGGCCCGTCGGGGTCTGGGCTCGGCTGGACCCGGCAGAGCGTGGCCACACTACCCGGACATGGCAGGCGGTGGCTTTCCAAGGAGAAGCCTGGCGACCGTCTCGGCCGACAGGAGACTGAACTCGATCATCGGCGCGCAGATGGATCTTCTCCGGAAGAGGATCCTCTCTCTACCCGATGAAACGAATCGACTTGACTGGGTCCTTGAGCTTGTAGGGAAGTAGGGATGCCGAGTCTCGACGAACTGATTTCGGAATACGAGAACGGGGCAGAGGCCGACCGTTGCTGGATCATCGAGCAGCTTGCCGAGCTTGACGACTCTCGAGTGCTACCCTTTCTCCTGAGGGTACTAGCGGACTCGACGGCGGATCCCGAAACGCGAATAGCCGTGCTTGAAGACCTGAAGCTTCGGGTCTTCCTTGATGAGACTTCCAGGGCAGAAGCCGCCGCCACAGTCATCCGCGTGCTTCAGGCCGAGGAGGATGATGACGTTCTCCGGAGTTACGCGACGATGAGCCTCCGTAACTTCATCGAAAGCCCTCATGTACTTGAATTGCTGAGGGCGCTTCTGCTGGATCCCACCGAGGACGAGAAGTTGCGGTTTAGCGCACTGAACGCCATCGAGGCGCACCGCGAGAGACCCGATTGTCGCCAAGTGCTGGAAGAGGCCAAGCGCCTGCCAGATGTTGGACCGTACGTCGGAACATAAGTCGCGTTGGTGCCAC
>CALBDV010000303.1 GCA_937927565.1 uncultured Holophagales bacterium | reverse complement strand
CAGGACGTCGTCGACCCGGCGGACCCGTACCGGCGGGACTTCGTGGAGGCCGCCGACATCACCTTCTGCTCAGCGGCGAACCACGAGCCGGAACGCCTGGTCGGCGAGCTATGGGCGCGGCGTCCTGGCCTGATCGTGGTAATCGGAATGGGCGCCCGCGGATGCGCACTGGGAGTCGCGGGACGAGTGCGGCGCTTCCCTCCCGTCCCCGACGACCGGCCCGTCGTCGACACCAACGGAGCCGGGGACGGACTTGCCGTCGGCTTTCTGACGAGCTACGTGCTGGAGGGCCGCTCGCTCGAGGAGTCGGTCTTTCGGGGCCAGCTCGCGGCCCGCCACACGTGCACCCTTCGGGGCACGAGCGAGGGGCTGATCACTGCCATGGAGCTGGACGAGCGGTACTTCGCCGCGAAGAGGGGCTGACCTCGTTCCCCGAGCTCGCCGGCCGGCCGAGGAGCGCGTCGCGATCTCGCGCGTGAAGCGCGGCGGGGCTGCAACTCGAGGAGTTCCTCGCGCCGGGCCTTTCCGATCAGGCTCCTCACCCGCTCGAGGAGTCTCCCGAAACCGGCGTGGAGCTCGGAAGGAACCGGTTGTAGGCCAGGGTGATGCCGAGGGCGAAGAGGGCCGAGCCGACGCCGACGGCAGCGTTGAAGGGAGGGGGCGCGGCGAGCGCGAGCCGGATGAAGACGGTCGCCACGGTGAAGCCCGAGTTGCGGAAGAAGACGGCGTAGGTCGTCGACCAGCGGAGCGAGACGAGAACGATGAGGATGTCGCTGAAGATGAGGACGGTGTAGAAGGCCGCGAAGATCGAGAACGTGGGGAGTCCCGACACGGCGCGGTGCGCATCGACGACACCGATCACGACGAGGGCGAGGAAGAGGAGGAGGCCGACGAGCTTCTTCGTCGCCACGAAGTCGCGCTGCTCGCCGGTGCCGACCGTGATCGGCCGGTGGCGCTGTGCGCGGTAGAAGGCGCCGAGCAGGACGAAGATGACGAGGGCGCCGGAGGCGTCGGAGACCATCGGAAGCAGGCCTGTCCTGACGTTCTCCCACTGGATCGGCTCGCCGAACTCCTTGAATCCGTGGAACGTCTCGCGCAGGAGGATGAGGGAGAGGATCTCGAACTGCTTGCCGAGGGAGTCCGAGAAAGAATGGCTCAGGCTGAAGATGAGCGCCACGACCTCGAGGAGGAGCAGGAGCGTGAAGGCGACGTCGACGGCGTAGAAATGGCGGACGGGAATGCGGTGCAGGCTCTCGGGGAGGAGGCCGAGCCTCTGGAACTCGATGACGACCAGGACCGCCACGAAACAGCCGACGAGGAGTGCCCCGATTGCCCGCCGGGTCGCAGGCGATTCCCACGCCCTCTCGAGAGCGTCGAAGAGGCGGACGTGCGGCGGCAACACCGTACTCAGGCCTTCCTGCAGGGTGGCCCGCAAGGCAGGGGGGCGGTGGCTGCGGTCACGGCGTCGGCCTCGTCTCGACCTCGAATCGTACGCCGGAAGCGGTCTCGGTGGAGAGCCGCGGGACAAGTGCCCTTGCTCCGCTTTCACATCCTGTTCAACAGGGAGAATGCCCTGCCTGCAGCCTCCTGATCGGAATCGGAAGGCCTCATGACCCGTCGCACCATGGAACACCAATTCGGCTCAGCGGCGCCGTCGTCGAATACCGGAGTGCCGATCCTTCGCCCTTGCGTCATACTTCCGCGGCCCGATGGCCACCACGCACTTGACCAGTTCCGGGGGCGGGTCAGCCTCATGAGCCTGCAGCGGGGCTCGCGCCTCGGTCCCTACGAGGTGGTCGCGCCGATCGGGGCCGGAGGAATGGGTGCGGTCTACCGCGCCCGGGACCTGCGCCTCGGCCGGACGGTCGCCATCAAGGTCCTCTTCGCCGACGCCGGGCTCGGCTCCACCGTGAGTCAGCGCTTCCTGCGGGAAGCCCGTGCGATCTCGGCCCTTTCCCACCCGAACGTCTGCGCTCTCTACGACGTCGGAAACCACGAGGGAACCGACTTCCTCGTCATGGAGCTCCTCGAGGGACAGACTCTCCGGGAGAGGCTCGCAAAAGGCCCGCTGCCCGTGAGCGAGCTCCTCAGGATCGCCCGGGAGATCGCGTCGGCCCTGAACGCCGCGCACCGGGCGGGTATGGTGCACCGGGACCTCAAGCCGGGAAACGTGATGCTCACGAAAACCGGCGTCAAGCTCCTCGACTTCGGCCTCGCGCGGCCGGTCCACGGCGCCAGGACGACCGACGGGACCGTGATCGAAGGCCCCGACCTCACGCAGCCTGGGACCGTGGTGGGAACCGTTCAGTACATGTCGCCGGAGCAGCTCGAGGGACGCGAGGCCGACGTCCGCAGCGACGTTTTCGCCTTCGGCTCGGTGCTCTACGAAATGGCGACCGGCCGGAAGGCGTTCGAAGGAGCGAGCGGCCCCACGATCATGTCGGCGATCCTCTCCGGCCGGACACCGCGCTTTCCGGACGGCCGAAGAGACCTGCCGAAGCGGCTCGAGGACCTCGTGACCGTCTGCCTTGCCCACGACCCCGACGAGCGGTGGCAGTCGCTCGCCGACGTCAGCCGTCTCCTGCGACTCCTCGAAGTGTCGCGCCCGGCGACGGAGTCCGCGCCGATGCCCGCCGGCGCGCCGGCGCGGCCGTCCGGTTTCATGTCACCCCTCGTTGCGTGGGGCACCGCGGCCCTCCTCGCCCTCGCGCTCGGTGGCGCGATCGCGATCGCCTTCCGGGCGCACCCGCCCCAGCCGTCCTACACGTTCCGGTTCGAGCCCCCGGAAGGGACGTTCTTCCACTCCGTGCCCCGGGTCTCGCCGGACGGTCGCACCGTCGCCTTCTGCAGCCGCGACGAACGCCAGGCGACCCGCCTCTGGGTTCGGCCACTCGACGCGCTCGAGTCGTGGCCCCTCTCCGAGACGGACGGGTGCCAGCAGATCTGCTGGTCGCCGGATGGGGCGTGGCTCGCCTTCGCGACGTTGAACGAGCTGAAACGCGTGCACGTCTCCGACGGCACCGTGCAGAAGGTCTGCGATGCGCAGCGAACCAGGTCGCTCGCCTGGAGCTCGTCCGGCGAGATCCTCTTCGGCGTGAGCGGCGATGGGCTCTACCGAGTCGCGGCTTCCGGAGGGGCGGCGACGGCGGCGCTGAAGCCGGACGCGCGCGCCGGCGAGATCTGGGTCGGCTCACCCGTCTTCCTCCCGGGGCAGGATCGCTTTCTCTTCCTCTCTGGAGGAAGGGACATGGGGCGGTCCGGGACGATCTGGGCCGGGCAGCTCGGCTCGACGGAGAGGACGAAGCTGATGGAGGCCGACGGGCTCGTCGGCATCGCCCCTCCCGACCGGCTGCTCTTCATGTCCGGAACGACGCTCCGCGCCGTCCCGTTCGATGCCAGGAAGACGCGGATCACGGGCCCGGCCGTCGACGTCGTCCGGGACGTCGGGCTCGAGCGCGTGGCCGAGCTGGAGGCGAAGGCGGGCGTTTCGCCCGCAGGGGTCCTCGCCTACCGGACCGAGGGAGGCGAGAGCACGGTGGTCGAGGCCGTGGACCGGTCCGGGCGCCGGATCTCGACCCTCATCTCCGGCGGTCACCTGCGGGGCGTCACCGCCTCCCGCGACGGTCACTTCGTCGCCTTCGAGCGGGCGAACCCGCGGACGGGCGTCGTCGACGTCTGGCTCCTCGACGCCGTGAGGGGCGCAGAGACCGAGCTCACGTTCGGCCCGAGCGTCGGCGAGCGCCCCAGGTTCTCGGCCGACGGCGGGCGAATCCTCTACCAGGTGGCCCACGACGGCCGGAACGTCCTGCTTTTGCGGGAGGCGAGCGCTTCCGCGCCCGAGCAGGAGTTCTGGGTGGCACCGCTGGAATCGGTCCTCTGCGACTGGTCGCAGGACGGACGTCACGTCGTCTTCGCCGACCTGCTGCCGGACCGCCGCGTTCAGCTCAAGGTTCACGAGGTCGGGGGCGAGAGCCCTGCGTCTGCGTGCGATCCCGGCGCTCCCGAGACGTACGACGGACGCTTCTCCCCCGATGGCCTTTCCGTGGCCTACGTCGCGGGATCGCCAGGGCAGCTCGGCGAGGTCTTCGTCGGCACGGTCCCTCCGACGGCCAAAACGAGCCAGGTCTCGGCGGGAGGCGGCCGCCGCCCGCGGTGGAGGGCGGACGGAGGGGAGCTCTACTACGAGTCGGCGGACGGGATGGTCATGGCGGTTCCCGTCTCGCGCGACTCCGACGTGCTGACCTTCGGGACACCCGCTCCCCTCTTCAGGACCCGCGATGGCGGCTTCGAGCCGTTCGCCCCGGACGGTTCGACGTTCCTCCTCGCGAGCCGCAACGACGCCGGGCGGGTCCCGGCGCTGACCGTCGTCACGGACGTCCGGCGCCTCCTCCCGCAGTAGCGAACACGTTCCACCGCCCGGCGCGAGGGAGCGCCGGCCTCGACCCGGAAACGCCGGCGGGCGCCGGTGCCGTCCGCCGCCGCTACTTGACGATCCCGAGGTTCTTCAGGAGCTGAGCGCCGAGGGCGTTCCCGTCGAGCGGGGAGGCCGCTCGCGCGGCATCCTCCTGCGCTTTCCGAACCTTCTCCCTCTCCTTCTCGGCCGCATCGAGCCTCTCTCTGCCAAGGAGATCCTCGGATTCCTGCCGCGCGAAGTCCTCGTGTACCGCGAGCCGGAGCTCCTCCTTCGTCTGCCCCAGGAGAGCGAGTTGCTGCTTGACGTCCTCGCGTCCCGCCACTTCCGGAATGCTCAGGACGTGCGCCTGGAACCTCTCGAGATGGGCGAAGAGCTTCTCCAGGTTCAGGGGATTCCGCCGGGCTGCCGGCGCACCCTTCCCGGTCCCGCCGAGGAAGGGGAAGGTGAAGTCGCACGAGGGGCAGCAGACCCGGATCCACGAACGCTTGATGCAGCCGCTCCCGACGCAGCCGACGAGAGCCGACGGAGCGAGAGGGACCGGGCCCGTGCACTTCGGGCAGGGCGTCTCGACGGGGATCGGTGTGCGGCAGGCGATGCACCTCTCGAGGCGCGGCGGGTGGTCGGCGATGCCGATCAGCAGGTTGCCGACGATCTCCGAGTTCGCGAAGCGGGGCTGCCAGAGCTCGAGGAGCTCACCGAACGGAATCCGCTGCGACGGACCGGAGGACGGGTCGTGCACGATCGCCCCGTCGCCGTCCAGCCCCAGGAGGACGGTGAAATGGCCGGCAGGGCTGTCCGGCTTGAGGCGGTGGTTGAGGATCGCGCGGATGCCGTTCGCGCGGCAGGCGAGGAGCATCTGGAGAGGATCGGAGGCCTGAAGAGCGACGGCCGCGAAACCGCGCCGCAGGGCGTCCTTGACCATCAGGTGGGTGGAGCAGGACACGCTGCCGAACCGGTTTGGCTTCGAGACGTGCTTCCAGATCTCGGCCTGGGTCACCTCGGTGATCCGGCGAGGTCCCTGCCGCATCTCCCGGCCGTCGGGAGGGCTCGACGGCTGGATGCGTCGATCCCCGGCCCTTCGCCTGTCGCCGTTCTCGGCGGTACCGTGCGCGGCGCGGGAGCCGGTGAGTGAACGGTAGACCATGCTGAGCGCCGCGGCCCCGCACATCCTGTTGGACGGACCGTCCGACTGCTTCTCGTACGGGATCACCTGCTCTCCTCGCTCCGTCATCGCATCCCTTTCGCGCGCCCGGGGGACGGCGCTCTCACATGAACACCTGGAAGCAGCCGTTGAGGATGATGCCGCCGAGTGTCGTCGCGTCCCCCATGCGCGCCACCGGCCTTCCTCCGATGATCACCTGGGGATTCCCGAGGAGCACCAGGTCGGCTCCTCCGACGCAGGTCGTCGGGTCGCCCATCCGCGCGACCGGGCGGCCCGCGACGAGGACCGCCGGGCAGCAGGGCGGGGTGATCGGGCCGGTTCCTGCGCAGGCGGCGATCATCGCCGGACACGTGTGGAGGTCTCCGAGGCGGGCGGCAGGCAGTGCGGGCATCGCGAACTCCTCAGTAACCCCAGGTCTTGCCCGCGTGCTTCGGCTTGACGTCCGGCCACGTGAACCGGCCCTCCGCTACGCCGATCCCGAGGTCGGCGAAAGCACGCAGGGTCCCCTGGACGTCCGCGGACGCACCCGTCGTCGCTGCGAGGAGCACGGCCCCGTTGACCGCTTTCGCCGGCAGGTAAGGTCCGGGCGGGACCGGCGGGACCTTCGGGAGGGGCGGTGCGAGGCTCCCGCCGGTCCACGCCACCGCGCGGGCCAGCAGCTCGGCCGGGGTGCCTCTCGTGGCTGCCTCCGCGGCCTTTTCCGCCACCTGGCGGTTCTCCTCCGAGGGCTCGAGCACCCAGGTGACGGCGGCCTTCGACGCGGCCGCGTCCGCCGGGGCCAGCCCGGAGCCGCTGGCCTGCGCCAGGCAGAGCGAGCCCCACCAGACCGCCTCTCGCGGGGCGAGGGCATGGGCGAGGAAACAGACGGCCGTCTGGTGCTGCCGGTCCGACTGGAGGGCTTCGAGGAACTGCCGAGGGGTCGCGTCCGGCTTCAGGAGAGGTCGCGCCTTCTTGTCCAGCTCGAAGTGCTCGCAGACCTCGGCTGCCCTCGCGGCCTTGACCATCTTCAGGGGAGCCTCACCTGTCACGGTTCACCTCGCTGCTCGTTCGCTCGTGTCCCTAGACCGGGTTGATCATCGTCATGGGAGCCGAGATCGTGGCCGTGGCCGCCGCCCGCATCTCGACCCGCGGGCCCTCGAGAGCGGCGTCGATCATCCCGACGACCCGGACCGTGGGCGCGGTGATCTCCACGCCGGCCGGAGTCAGCGTGATCTTGCTCGTGCCGCCCCCCACCGAGATCTCGATCAGGGTGGTGCTCTCCAGCCTGAGCGGCATCGCCCCGGCGTTGATCGTGATGCCGACCACGGGGAGCATCTCGATCTTCTGGCCCGCCGGCGGCGCGAAGCCCTGCTGAAGGCGAATGCCGTGCGTCTCGGCCACTTCGACCTCGACTCCCGGCAGCATCGTTGCGTTGTGCACCGGCGTGAGCCCGGGCGGCCCCGCGCTCACCCGGACCCCGAGCGTCCCGTGCACGTCCACGACGCCGAGGAGGTTGGTGCCCGCCGCCAGGAGCGTGATGACGCTCTGGGGCGGAACGGCGGTCAGCGGCGCGTCGCA
>CALBDV010000302.1 GCA_937927565.1 uncultured Holophagales bacterium | reverse complement strand
GCCTCGTGCGACGACGGGGTCAGGTCTTGATCTTCTATTCTGTGACCCGAACGACCCGCACCGGCTCTCCTTCCCGCACCTCCCCCTCCGCTACGACCCGCGCGTAGACGCGACTCTCGCCCGGGTGGTCCTCCTGGTTGATCCGCTGGGTCTTCCCTTCGGCGAACGAGCCACGGATCTTCCCGCACGGAACGCAATAGGAGGCGACCTCCAGGACGACTCCTCCCTCGAACTCCAGCCGCGCACCGGGCACGACGAGCGCCCAGGCGAGCCCCGCGATCGTCACGTTCTCTCCGGCCGTCCCGGGCGCGATCGGGTGCCCCTCGACGCAAAGCCTCTCGATGACATCGAGCGAAAAGAGGGAGACGGCCCGCTCCGGCCCGCCGTGGTAGCGCAGGTCTCCTTGCACGTCACCGCGGAGTCCGTTCTTCGTCACGTACGCCTCGGAAACGGGACGTTTCGGTACGCCCCCTCCCGAGACGTTGAGGGAATGGACCCGGCCGGCGACCGGGTCCACCTCGTTGCCGGTCATGCCTCGACGCCTCGCGCCGTCACGGCACCCTCTTCGGCAGCCGCGGTCCGTAGTCCGGGTACTTCGGTCTCTTCGGTTTCACGGGCGGGTTCTGCGCGAGCGCCTCGAGCGCAAGCTGGACGGCGCGCTCGAGCTGAGGCTCCTTCCCCTGTCGGACGAGCGCCGGGTCCTCCTCGACTTCGACGTCGGGGGCGATGCCGACGTTCTCCACTTCCCACTCGCCCTCCGTTCCGTAGAGGCCCCAGCGGGGCGCGGTGACGGACCCGCCGTCAACGAGCGCGGGGTAGCCGCCGATCCCCACGAGGCCGCCCCACGTCCTCTTCCCGACGATCGGACCGAGCTTCGCCTTCCGGAAGAGCCACGGCAGCGCGTCGCCCCCGGAGCCCGACATCTGGTTGATCAGCATCACCTTCGGCCCGAAGAGGGCCGCCGCCGGCTCGACGACGTCGTCTCCCTCGCGCGAGGCGTTCGCCATCCTGGGCGTCCGGGCGAGAAGGTCGACGATGTAGTCGGCGATCGAGCCGCCGTGGTTGAAACGTTCGTCGATGACGAGGGCCTCCTTGCCGATCTCCGAGAAGTAGTAACGGTTGAAGTTCGTGAAGCCCTCGCCGGCCGTGTCGGGAATGAAGACGTACCCGACTTTTCCCCCCGAGAGCGCATCGACCTTCCTGCGGTTCTCTTCCATCCAGGTCCTCAGGCGAAGCCCTCCCTCCGACGGGGCCGGGACCACGGTGACGTGGCGCGAGCCGGTTCCGTCGGCCTTCGGACCCACGGTGAGGACGGTCTGCTTTCCCGCGGTCCCGAGGAAGAGGCGATGGACGTCGTCGTCGCCCTTCAGCTCCTGGCCGTTCACGGCGAGCAGGAAGTCTCCCTCTCTCACGTTCACGCCGGGCTGCGTCAGGGGCGCCTTCAGCTTCGGGTTCCAGTTCTCCCCCGCGAGAATCCGGGAGATGCGGTAGCGCCCTTCCGCAACCGCGTAGTCCGCCCCGAGGAGCCCGACGGAGACCTTCTCCTGCTCCGGGACCGCTCCCCCGCCGACGTAGACGTGCCCGAGGACGAGGTGACCGAGCATCTCCACGAACAGGCGGTTGAGATCGTCGCGCCCGGCGATTCCGTCGACGAACGGCTCGTAGAGCTTCTCGGCCGCGGCGAGGTCGAGGCCGTGCGCTCCCGGGTCGTAGAGGAAGTCGCGCTGGAGGCGCCAGGTCTCGCGGTACATCTGCCGCCACTCGGCGCGCGGGTCGACCCAGACCTCCAGCCCCTCGACCTTGAGCGCTCCATCTCCCGGCTTCGGCGCCTTCTCGGACGAGACGAGGAACCATCCCCTCTTCTGCCTGTACAGGGCCTTCGTCCCGTCGAAGGAGACGAGGAACGGAGGCTGGCCTCCGTAGACGCCGCTCCCACCGTCGATCCTCTCGACGAACCTCTCCGCCTTCCGCGCCTTCAGGTCGAAGCGATGGACGTCCACAGGGGGCGGGTTCTCGTCGCCGTACTCGAGGTAGTCCTCCGCGGCGAGGGCCGTCGGGGCCTGCAGGAGGAAGGCGATTCCCTCCGTTCCGGCCTCGAGTCCGACCCAGTTCGCCCGGGGCACCCCGAGCGCCACGATTCTCTGGTCGAGGCCGTCAAAGTCGATCTTCACCGGTTCTGGCGGCTTCTTCGAGTCCTTCGCTGCGGCGTCCTTCGCGTCCTTGCCGTCCTTAGCGTCCTTGCCGTCCATCGCCTCCGCCGCGCCTTCTTCGTCGCTCTCGGGGGACACGGGCGAGGGGAGGTCCTTGCGGAGAACGGCGGCGTAGAGACTGCTCGTCACCGGTCGCCCCATGCTCGTCATGTCGAGCCACCCCTGGGCGAGGCCGACGTCGGTGCTGGCGAGGAAGTAGAGGTACTTGCCCCCCTTGTCGAACCGCGGCGACACGGCGTCGCTCCGGCCATCCGTCACCTGGCGCGACTTCTTCTCCTCGAGCGAGTGGACGAAGACGGCCCGCAGGCGGTTCGGGAGCTGCTTCACGTACGCGATCCAGCGCGAGTCGGCAGACCAGGCCGGGTCGAGGTTCGAGAGAGGCGTGTCGAAGAGATCCGAGTCGACCTTCGCCTTCGTCCCCTTCTCGACGTCGACGACCCAGAGGTTCATCCGCTTGTCGGTGAGC
>CALBDV010000301.1 GCA_937927565.1 uncultured Holophagales bacterium | reverse complement strand
GAAGGCTGAAACGGACGTCGTAGACCGGGTCGGGGCGCAGCCGCCCGACGGTCACCACCATCCCGTGCCCGGCTTCCACGTCGCGAATCGGCTGCGGCCGGTCCCGTTCGTCGCGGACGACGATCGGCCGAGGCGGGGCCGAGGCGAGACCGAGGCGCTGCGGTTCGCCGGTAAACCCCTCGAGCGCCTCCCGGATCTCCCCCAGCGAGGCCTTCCGCGAGAGCTTCACGAAGACCGACTCCATGTGTCCGTCACGAACGGGGACCCGGTTCACGGAAACGGATATCGGGAAGGCCGCCGGCACGACCCGGCCGCCGTCCAGCGTCCCGAGGATCTTCCCCGGCTCGGTCTCGATCTTCTCCTCCTCGCCGTCGATGAACGGAATGACGTTTCCCAGCGCGTCGAGCGAGGGGACGCCGGGGTAACCCGCCCCGGAAAGCGCCTGGAGCGTCGTGACGCAGACCGCCTCGAGCCCGAACGCCCGGTGGAGCGGCGCAAGGGCCATCGCGAGGCCGACGACGACGCAGTTGGGGTTCGTGACGATTCCGCCCCCCGCGGCCGCCCATTCCTGCCGGTCGAGGAGGGCGAGGTGATCCGCGTTCACCTCGGGTATCAGGAGCGGCACGTCGGCCTGCATCCGGAACGACTTCGTGTTCGAGACGACGAGTTTTCCGCGCGAGGCCTGCAGCGGCTCGACCGTGTCGGCCACCTTCGCGTCGAGGGCCGAGAGGACGAAGCGCGACTCCAGCACCTCCTCGACCGCCTTCACCACGAGCCCCCGGGCTTCCTCCGGCACGTCGCCCGGCAGGATCCAGCGGGTCGCCTCCAGGTACGTCTTCCCCTGCGAGCGCTCCGAGGCCGCCACCTCGGCGAGCCTCAGCCGCGGGTGACCGGCGAGAAGCGAGACCATCCGCTGCCCCACCGCTCCCGTCGCCCCGAGAATCGCCACCGGGATCCGGCCGTCTCGTTCGTCCCTCGTCATCTCGTCCTCTCGTTCTCTTCCCCGGCGGTCCCGCCGGAAATCAAAGAGCCCGCCGTCGCCGGCGGGCCCTGCGTCTTCTCCGGTTCCTCGCGACCGTGCGTTACACGGTCGTCCGGTTCCCCGCCGGCCCGCCTTGCGGCGTGCGCTTCATCGTGGTCGTCGTCCGCTTTCGCGAGGATGCGGGGCTCATTGGCGGCGCAGGCTATTGGGTCGGAACGGGACTGTCAAGGAGGAGCTCCGAGGAGGAGCTTCGAGCGAGCTCCTCACCTTTCCAGCAGCGCGGAGGTTGCGAAGTGGCGGACGACGGCCCCGACCTCGCCGGCGAACGCCTTCCGGATCGCCCTCGGGTCGCGCATGGCCTTTCCCTCCCGCTTCAGCTGGACGCCGCCCGAGAGGACCCGCCCGACGAGGACTTCCAGGACGGCCTCCAGATCTCGGGTCCCGTCGAGTAGCAGGAGGACGTCGCGTTCGAATTCGGTCAGGTCGACGCTGCGGCGGCGGAGATTCGTCACCCGCGCGACCCTGGCGGCCTGAAGCCGGGCGAGCGGGCTCGAGACCGGCCTCTGGGAAACCTCCGTGGCCGGGTTCGGCGGCCGGACGTGGAGCTCGGCGAGGTCGGACAGTGAGAGCTGCAGGAGGGCAGCGCGAACGCTCTTCCTTCCCTCCTCCTCGGGTGCGGGCAGGGGCTTCCCGCCCTCGAAGAGTCGTTCACGGACCTTCGTCCAGAGGTCCTCGAAGCCGAGGGCTGCGGGCCGCTCCTCGAAGAGAGTCTGGAGGGCCGCCTTCACGAACGGGTTGTTCGTCCTGATGGAACCGGAGTCCCCCGGCTGGGCGAACTCGACGGTGGAGTCGTCGGTGACGACGGCGGTCTCATCGACCCGTTTCAGCGCGGAAGACACCCGGAGCCTCTCCACGACCTCCGGCGCCGGCTCAACAGCCGGCGGACCGCCGGCACGGCGGAGGACCGTTCGGCGGAAGGACCGATTGCTGACGAAGTCGAGGTACTGCTCGCGCGAAACCGTGTCGTCCGCCCAGCTGGAGATGGCCTTCCGCGCCGACTCCGTCAGGCTGGACATCAGCCCCGGCTTGCTGGCCTCCGCCAGGAACTCGAGGCCGTGCCGGCCTGCGCGGTTCAGGAACTCGTGGACGTAGGTCGGCTGGTTGTCGTCCTCGAGGAAGTCGTGAAAGAAGTACGCCTCCTCTGACCCACGAAGCAGCTCCCCCTCTTTCCGCAGGATGCTGGCGTAGGGGCTGGAGGCATTCGTCAGGACTCCGGCCAGCTCGGTCGGGAAGGCCCTCGCTTTCTCGATCCGCCCGGCCACGGCCGTGGCCTTCCGCGAGTGAAAGAGCATGAGCTCCCGGACCATGCCCCGCTCGTGCCAGCCCGGATAGGTGTTGTAGCTGACGAAGGCGAGCCCGTTCGGGGCGAGGTTCTCCGAGCAGATCGCGAGGATCTTCTCGCGGACTCCGTCCGGCACCCACGAGTAGACGCCGTGACAGACGATGAAGTCGAAGGTCCCGAAGGACTCGTCGATTTCGGTGAGGCTCATCGCGCGCAGGTCGACGTTCGAGAGCCCGAGAAGTGACGCAGTCTTTCGGGCCTCCCCGATCTGGCGTTCCGAGAGGTCGACTCCTAGGAAGGAGGCGTCCGGAAGCTCCAGGGCCATGGGGAGGAGATTCCCTCCACGGGCGCACCCGAGCTCGAGCACTCGACAGCGCTCGACGTCGGGTGCCGGCACCCCGTGCACGAGGGCGAGCACCGCGAGGTGATCGGGGTGCGAGACGTGGAAACAGCCCTCGCTGTAGGGCACCTCGTCGTAGCTGTTTTTCGACCCGGTCGGCATAGAACATCCTCATCGCCCCGAAGAGCCTCGTCGTGACCTGGGTGCGGGCACATCTTGCACGATCCGGCAGGCCGGGTCGTGCGAGGAAGCGGTCAGGCCCTCTTCTTTTCCGGGAAGAACAGGGAGAAGAGGACGGCCATCGCGAAGGAGATGACGTAGCTGGCGAGCCTCTCCGAGACCCCGGTCGGCTGCTCGAGGAACGTCTTCCAGACGACCGTGGCCACCGTTCCGGTGATCAGCGAGGCGAACACCCCCGCGCGGGAGAGCTTCTTCCAGAAGAGGAGGAGGATGAGGGCCGGCCCGAACGACGAGCCGATCCCCGACCAGGCGTACGACACGAGGCTGTAGACGGTGTCCCGCATCGTCAGGGCCAGGACGATGGCCACCGCCCCCACCGCGACCGTGACGCCCTGGTTCAGGTAGAGCATTCCCTTCGGGGACGTGGCCTTCTTCCTGAGGTTCGAGAAGATGTCTTCGGTGAACGAGGCCGAGGAGACCGTCACCTCCGACGAGGCCGTCGACATCATGGCGGAGACCACTCCCGACAGGAGGATCCCCGCGAGGATCGGGCTGACGAGGGCGACGACCATGGCAGGCAGGATCTTCTCGGCATCGGACGCGATCGCCGAGGCTCCCGTCCCGAGGAAGCCGCTCTTCACGAAGGCCACGCCGAAGAGCCCGATCAGGATGGCCCCGGTGTAGGCGAGGAGAGTCCAGACGGTGGCCACCTGGATCGCCCGTCGGACCTCGCCCTTGCTGCGGATCGCCATCATCCGCGTCAGCAGCTGCGGCTGCCCCGTATAGCCGAGCGCCCAGCTCAGGCCGCTCAGAACGAGGATCACCGCCGAGGAGCCGGTCATTCCGCGGGTCAGCGACAGGTAGTTCGGTCCGGCTTCCCGCAGCGCGAAGGCGATCGAGACGTCGTGGCTGGCCGCGATGAAGAGGGCAATGATCGGAAACGCGACGAGCGTGAAGATCATCAGGAGGGCCTGGAAGACGTCGGTCACGACGACCGCGATGAAGCCCCCCAGGCCGCAGTAGATCGTCACGACGACCGAGGCGATGACGACTCCCCAGAAGGGGTCGAGGCCGAACGTCCCCTGGAGCACCTTGCCGGAGCCGCTGAACTGCGCGGCGATGTAGAGCAGGAAGAAGAAGATCAGGATGACGGACGAGAGCAGGGCGATCGGCTTCTCCGAGCCTGGAAATCTCCGGGCGAGGAGGCTCGACACCGTCATCGCGCCGGTCTCTTCGGTCTCCTGCCGCAGCCTCCCGGCCATGACCGTCCAGATGAAGACGATGCCGAGGACGCAGCCCAGCGCGACCCAGACGGTGCTCAGCCCGTCGGCGTAGGCATGCCCGGTCAGGCCGAGGAGCAGCCAGGCCGACTCGCCGGTGGCCCGCTCCGAGAGCGCGAGGGCCGTGCCACCGAAACGACCGCCCCCGAGGACGAACTCCCTGTGGGTCCTCGGGCCGCGCGAGTACCACCAGGCGATGGAGACCGTCGCCACCATGTAGAGGACGAAGACCGCAAGCATGCCGGCGAATATAGCGCGCGCCCCCTGCGCCGCAGCCTCCGGCCCCGTCGGCCGGAGGCTCGCGCGGTGAGATTCGGCCGGCTCCCTATCAGCGGGTGAAGGTGCCGTAGGTGAAGCAGGGCGTCTCGTTCACCAGGGCGTAGTAGCTCTTCTGGAAGGTCTTCCCGACGTTCGGAGCCCAGGGGTCGTGGATGTGCAGGAGCGTACCCAGTCCGCTCGGATCGTCATCGGTGTCGATCCCGTAGATCACCATCCTGTGTCCGGAAGAGCCATTGCCCTTTACGTACTCGGTCGCGTTCCACAGCATCGAGACCATCACCGGACTGCCCTGGATCAGGCCCTTCAGAGCCGAGACCATCCAGCTCATCGGCGCGTGATACCGCAGGTTGTGGGCCCGGGCGAACTCCTGGTTGCCGGTCACGTTGTCTGCGCGCTCGGAGAAGTTGGCCGTCCCGCCGCCCTCGAGGATCAGGTGCGGCGGGGTCGCCGCGATGATCGCAGGGACCGTCGAACCCTTGAGCATCGCAGTGGCCGCGGCCCAGCAGGTGCTGGGAGTGGGCTGGGGAATCAGGCGCACGCTGTGGATGATGGGTGCCGGACGAGGGCCGCCGCGCAGGACGCACTGGGTGACGGGGCCCACCACGCCGTCGACCGTGATCCTCCTCTGGGCCTGAAAGGCGCGCACCGCTGCCGCCGTCTTGGCGCCGAAGGCGCCGTCCGGGGTCAGGTTGTGGCTCGGGACGAGAGCCCGGTTCAGGGCGTTCTGGAGATCGACGACATGTGGACCGGTCGAGCCGGACCTGAGTGTGGGAACGCTCATCGTGGTTTCCTCTCTGAAAAGCTGAGCGCCCTCGGCGAAAAGAGGGTGCATGGTCTCTGTGATGGCCCGGCGGACGACGTGTGCCGCGGACGCTACAGGACCGACCCGGTTCCGGCAAGACTTCAGACGCCGCCTGCGTTTACGCGCCGACGGTACGCTCCAGCGCCTTCCTCCACGGCCCTTCCGCGCGGAGGCGCGTCAGGTTCCCGAAGTGGCCGCCGACCGTCCGGTTGACGAAGACGATGTCGGGCGGGAAGCGGACGTCCCCCGCCTCGGCGAGGCTGCTGCGGGCGGCGTCGAACATCCGGGTCGCGACGGAGTCGTCCACGCCGAAGCGGTAGGGCGGGGCGGAACGGAGGAGCTCCAGGACGAGCGTGGCCCACGGTTCGATCAGGGCGGGATCGAGCGGGCGGCCGTCCACCCGGTGCACTCCCATCTTCTTCAGAAGCTCGGGTAGCTCGTCGATCCGCCCGTCGAGCGCCGTGCGGCACATGCCGCGGTAGCCGCGCGCGAGCCGAAGGGGCACTTCCTTGATGCAGCCGAAGTCGTAGACGACGACGCGGCCGTCCCTGCGGAAGGCGAAGTTCGCGAGGTTCGGGTCGGCGTGAAGCAGGCGGTGCTCGAGGAGGCCGCGCAGGAGGAAGTCGAAGAGGACGAGCCCCCACTTGTCCTTCAGCTCCTGCGGTGTCGCGTCGGAGCAGGCCTCGTCGGGCGAGAGCCCCTCTTCGTACGTCATCGTCAGGATGCGCGTCGTCGAGGCTTCCTCGATGACCTGCGGGATGACGATCTCGGGGACCGCGGCGTGAAGCTCGGTCATCCGGCGTATCCGCTCGGCCTCGTGGAGGTAGTCGAGCTCCTCGCGGAGCCGGGCCCGAAGCTCCTTCCAGATCGGCTCGAAGTCGACCTTCGACACGAGGGCGACGACCGACTTAAGGACGCGGTAGAGGTTCCCGAGGTCCGCCTCGACGATCCGGTCGATGTTCGGATACTGGATCTTCACGGCGACGTGCCGGCCGTCGCGCAGGACGGCGCGGTGGACCTGCCCGATGGAGGCGGCCGCGAACGCCTCGGGCTCGAAGCTCGCGAAGATCTGGAGCGGATCGCCCAGCTCCTCGGCAAGCTGATCCTCGACCATCGAGAGCGGCAGGCTCGGCGTTTCCCCCTGGAGCGACCGGAGGACGACGGCGACCTCCGGCGGCAGGAACGCGTCCTGAAGGCTGAGCATCTGCCCCACCTTCATCGCCGCCCCCTTCAGCTCGCCCAGCGTCGCGACGAGGCGGTGCGCGTTCTTCACGAGGTCCGCCGTCCGCAGCGCTTCGCGCGCGGGCGCGGAACGGCCAATTCCCGCCAGCCGCGACGCGACCGTCGAGGCACCTGCGCGCGCAGCGAGGCTCCCCAGCTCGAAGAGCCGGCCGAGGGGGGAGGTCTTGGGAGGGCGGCGGGTCATCGGGGGCGAGTTTGACTCATCAAGGGTCAGGAGGGCGGGCAGTTCTTGCGCTGGGCGAGGGGTCCGACCATCGGGTCTGACCCCTCGAATCGGAGGTTCTGGACCACAGTGTGCCTGGGCAGGTCGCCGCTTCTGCTCCTCTACCCGCCGCGCCAGTCCGATCACGTTGCCGGTGCCCGGGTTCCGTCGGTAGGCGATCGACGGGAATCCCTGTGGGTCGAGAACCAGGTCCGTCTTCCAGCGTGGAAGAGCTCCGCGAAAAGACTGCGGGGCCCGACCACTTCCGAAGCGTTCGAGGCAGAGCCACTGCTGCTCTCCGGCCTGGCCGCCAGCGAGACGGCCGTCAAGGCGAGAGCCCCCGGCCGACACATCGTCCACGTGGCCACGCACGGCTTCTTCCTCGGCGACTGCCCATCGGCTCCCGGGAGCGAAGC
>CALBDV010000300.1 GCA_937927565.1 uncultured Holophagales bacterium | reverse complement strand
CCTTCGGCTCCGATTCAGCTACGCCCTCTGCGGATCCTGGTGTCGCGGGGAGCGGGTGCACGAGCAACTCCGGCGCCTTGCGCTCAACCAGTACGCGCTGCAAAGCGACCCCTTCCACGAAGCGATGGCCGCCGGGCGTCGTCGGCGTTTCGCCCTGCTTTACCTCGACACGAGCCTGCGGAGGGTTTGACTTGCCCCCGCCCCTGGCTTCCGTCTTAGCCCGGTCTGCGGTTTCGCTCGGCGAGGTTTCCCGCCTCTCCCTCGCGACTAACGCAAGTTCTGCGAACGACCGGACCCGATTCGGATGAACAGGTGGCGTAGTGCGTGCCAACTCGACCAGCGTGCTTGCTGGTGGTTCAAATGCACTTCTTGCTGGCGTCACCGCAGGTGACGGCTTGTGCTCTGGAAGGATTCTCTTCGGTGGTGCCCCGGCCTTGCGATCCCCTCTGCCGACAACCGTTTCCCCGTCGACGCGCACAACGCTTCCTCTGAAGAAAGCTGGTTCCTTCGACAGGAGACGCTCTAGGTCGGGCCAGAGCCACGCACGCAGAGCAGGCTGGACCCCTTCCGCGGTGACCAAGCCGAACGAGCCGAAGTACTCCCACCAATGGGACTGCTCGGGTTTGATCTCAGCCACCATCAGGACGCGCAAGATGTCCTTTCGCCCGGAAAAGAAGGTAAGGTAGCCCTTCTTACGACCGAGTACTCGAAGAACCGACCGCGGGTACTCGAGTGGCACTTGCAGCGTCTCTAGACGACTGAGGTCTCGCGGGAGTGGAGGAGAGACAAGTAGCCTCTTCCCGTCCCACGTAATGTCCGAGAAGATTTCTTGCCGCGCCCTGTTTCTCTCAGACGGATCCGGATGAAGCCCCGCAAGGTTCATCGCGATCCAGTGGTCCTTCCTACTGTTCATCGCATTCGCCCTCGCACCAGAACGATTAGAAACGGTCTACGACAGCGATGCTCCCCCGACCTCGGCGAGATCATCGGCCCGGCAAGCGGCACATTCCTATCTAACGACAAGATTACAGCTGCCCTTCTGCGGTGCCGTCCGCGGTTGCTGCAGCGCCGGGCCCCGGGTTGAGGCGGGACACGAAGGGCCTGCCAGTGTCGATGGCGCGCTGGAGCTCGTCGTAGA
>CALBDV010000299.1 GCA_937927565.1 uncultured Holophagales bacterium | reverse complement strand
ACACGGCTCCCCGCACGGCTCATTGCAGTAGGCGGACTGAAACTCCACCGGCACGTTGTTAAGGAGGTTTGCCTGCCAGCACTCCTCGCCGTGTACGTAGTGGCTCTGGCCGTCTACCTGTCCCATCATGTAGCCGCTGCAGCCTTGATACAGGTCGCCAAGGCCGTAGTAGTGACCCAACTCGTGGGCGATCAGCCTTGCATACCCGCCGGCTGCATCTGCACAGATGAACTGAGCGCCGTTGTCGTCCAATGCATATTGAAAGACAAAGATAGCGCCGTCCACCGTGAACCCGGCACAGGCATGGGGGTTGCCTGAGTAGTAGCCCGTTTGGTAGTACACATTGATAGTGGTGTAAGAGCCGGAAAAGGGCGGTTGTGAAGTGGGAACCGGCATGCCCATGGAACCATTGTATCCAGCACAGGAGCCTTTCCACATCCAGGCAGCACTCGTAGCAGCATATGGCTGCCCCGAGTTAGCCATGCTGGGTTGGCTATTTAGGAAGACGTATTGGGGGCCACCCCACGTGCCTCGAAGGTACGTCGTGCACTGCGCTGTGGCTCGGTATGGGACGAGTTCGAGCAGGATACACGGCGCAAGAAAGAGAAGGCGCCTCATCGGCCAAACCTCTTCTCGAGCGCGCCGAGAATTTGAGCTTTGGTCCTCGGGATACTGGCGAGCGCGCGGGAACCAGTCGGCCCGGTCGTCGGCGGAGCGATCACCGTATCATCCGGGCCGAATACCAGGGTCTGACCCAAGAGAAAATCTCGGTTCTCGCCCCTCGGCGCGTGAGCAAGGACGACCACCTGCTGGCCCACTGCAGGAAGGGGGCCAGGGTACGCCGGGTCGGTCTTGCAGATGCTCTCGTTGCCGATCTGGAAGTCTCCGACTGGCACGAAGACGTAGTACCCATTGCGCCTGTCACGGGCGGCGAAGCCGAAGGTCTTCTCCGGCGCGATCCTCAGGAGAGTCCCGAGCACCATGCCGTGATAGCCATAGGATCTATCGACGACCCTGCCGAGAAGCGCATCCGCAGCCGTTTCGAGCGCGGGTGGTGGAGCCATGATGTCGTGGACGGGGCCGACCGGACGGCAGTTTGTGAGCTGCTCTTCTCGTTGAGCCTCGGATGCCCAGGGACCGAGACTGCTAGACTTGAAGAAGCGTCGCCAAGTTATCGGCTCGTCTCCTGTCGGGACCCTCAGGAACGGCACCGGCTGATCTAGGTCCAGATGGCCGTCAGCGGTGAGCTCAATCTCGCGTATGTCGACCCACAGTGGTGCCCAACCGCCTTCCGGCACTTGCTCGGGTGCAACGCCGACAAGGGCAGAGGGGTCGTTGAGGATACGTCGCGGCATCCCCGCGCCTTCCCGGATAGCTGCTTCGCCTCGTACGAGGGTTGGTGCGAGGGTCACCGCGAATAGGGCAATGCCTACGGATATGTGACCGAAGGGGCCCAGTCTGCTACTCATCGTGTGTCTCCCATCTTCCTTGGAGTGGTTGGAGGTGACGGCTCTCGCGCGCTCGCAGCGATCCAAGGTTTGTCCGGAACGCCAGAGCAGCTGTGAGGATCGTAAGGGCGTACTCGCCCGGGAGTCGGTCTCACAGAGATCCGTCGAGTCGCGACCAGCGGGCGGAGGCGACCGCGCGACCAGAGAACCGACCGTGGGAATGACGGTGTGCGGGACCGCCGGGCGGGCCGTTGGCGAAATCGGAATGGCCACGCTTCACATACCTCGCACATTCCGCCTCCCTATAGGAGGAGGCGAACTCGCGGGCAATGCTACTGCCCGTCGTGACTAAGCTCCGCGAGACCCGACCTTCTACAACAGCCCCCAGCAACTTTCTTTCGGAAGGCATCGCGAGGGCCGCCAACGGAGAGCGAGGGGCAGAACGCGCCGTCCCAGTGGGGGTCGGGAAGGGCAATGGGGAGCCGGCCCCTTGGCTCGGCGTCGGCGATGAGAAGTACGCCGCCGCCGCCCCGAAGGGCTCCTGCTGCCCCCAACGATCTCGCTCACAGAGTCGAGAATCCGGGGACCCTTTCACCCGCTAACCGAAGCAAGGTACGCT
>CALBDV010000298.1 GCA_937927565.1 uncultured Holophagales bacterium | reverse complement strand
TCATGTCGTGGTTGTCGAGGAAGTATGCGGGCCCGGCCGCCGGACCGTAAAGGACGAGACCGGCCTGCACCCAGGGTTCGGACATGCAGGGGCCAGTACGGGTATTCTCATCGACTTGGTGCGGAGACGGGCGTCCCTTCGTCTGTTCCTGATCGCGGGGCTCCTGGTGGCCCTGACGGGCTGTGCCACGGCGCTTCGGCTCCGCTACCGGCCGGCCCTGACCTCGCCGACGGCAGACCCTCTCGCCGCGTTCACCCTCGCCTCCGGGAACGAGCCCGTCGGGGGCAACACCGTCCAGCTACTCGAGAACGGGGATGGGGCGTTCCCGGCGATGCTCGCCGAGATCGCTTCGGCGCAATCGAGCGTCCACCTCGAGGCCTACATCTACCGCGACGGGGTGATCGCCCGCCTCTTCACGGAGGCGCTGGCCGAACGTGCCCGGGCCGGAGTCGCCGTCCGGCTGCTCGTCGACGCCATCGGGTCGTCCGGCTTCGGCGAGGCGAACGAGAAGCTCCTCGCCGAGGCCGGCGCCACGGTCGTCTACTTCCGGCCGATCGGCGCCTCGACGCTCCTCAAGGTGCACCTGAGAACCCACAGAAAGGTGCTGATCGTCGACGGGTCGGTGGGCTACGTGGGAGGAATCTGCATAGACGACGACTGGCTCGGCAACGCCGACCAGCCGACCCGCTGGAGGGACACGGTCGTGCGCGTGCAGGGTCCGGTGACGCGCCAGCTCCAGGCGGCGTACGGCCGGGCCTGGCTGGAGGCGACGGGCGAGCTTCTGGCGGGCCGGGCGCTCTACCCGTCCAACGGGAAGGCCGGCGACGCGGTGTGCCAGGTGATGGACTCGACGCCAGGCTTCGACTCGAACCCGGCCCGGCTGTCATTTCTGGTGGCGGTCGGCTCCGCGGCGAGCCGGCTCGACATCACGAGCGCCTACTTCACCCCCGACGGCCCCGCCAAGCGGGCCCTGGCCGATGCGGTGAAACGGGGCGTGTGCGTTCGACTTCTCCTCCCGGGGCCGAACACCGACATCTCCGCCGTCCGCTATGCCGGCCACAGCGACTACCACGACCTCCTCGAGGCGGGCGTCGAGATCTACGAGTACCAGAGGTCGCGCCTCCACGCCAAGACCCTCGTCGTGGACGGCACCTGGGCGAGCGTGGGCTCGTCGAACCTGACGAATCGGTCCTTCTCGTGGAACTACGAATCGAACGTCCACGTCTTCGACGCCGCGTTTGCCAGGGAGATGGAGCTGATGTTCGAGCGCGACCTCGTGGAGTCCCGGCAGATCACGCTGGCGGAGTGGAAGAAGCGTTCGCTTGGCCAGAAGTTCCTCGAGTGGCTGTACGGAATAGCCCGGTCGCAGTACTGACCTGGCGCGCCTGTCGCCGGGGAAGGATGCGTCAGCCCTTTCTTCCCCTGGCGACGACCTCGGGCGGCGTGTACTCCTGCTTCGGCCCGAGGATCCTGCTCGGGATGCTCATCGGTCGGCTCCTTCTCGAGGGGGCGAGCTTCCTATGACGGAGCCTTTCGGGTCCCCGATCCGCGGCCGGCGCAGAAGCCGCGCGAGCGGGAGGGCCTCGGGGCGGGGTCGGCCGTCGCGTCGGTAGCGACCGTGGCGACCGGCCCGCCCTCGATCCGGAGGAGCTTTCCTTCGACGAGCGCTTCCGCCACGCGGCGTCGCGCGTCCTCGACGATCCGCCCGAACGTCGCCCTCGAGACCCCCATCCGTGTTGCCGCCTCCTCGTGGTAGAGCCCTTCGAGGTCGGCGAGCCGCAGGGCCTCGAGCCCGTCGAGTCCGAGGACGACCTCTTCGAGGAACCGTCCCGGAATGCCGGCGGGCTTGAAGATTCCTGCCGGAGGCTCTCCGGCGATTCGTCGGCAGCAGCGCGGACGCGGCATCGGTGGCTTGCAGGGGCGGGGCCGGCCCCGCCTACCTGCTTCCGCGGGTGAAGAGAAGGTCGAGGTCTTCCTTGAGGCTCTGCAGGTCCTCCTCGTGCTCGACTTCCTGCTCGAGGATCGTCAGCGCCATGTTGTACGTCACCATGTCCTTGTCCTTGGTGG
>CALBDV010000297.1 GCA_937927565.1 uncultured Holophagales bacterium | reverse complement strand
GCCGAAGGGCCAGCCGGTCCAGTAGGCCCCGAACGCCGCCTTCTGGACGAGCGGCCCGAGAAAGAGGCCGCCGACGGACAGGAGGGCGATGACGACGAGCGAAATGCGCAAGAGCCGCCGCTCGCCACGAAGGGCGAGCAGGCCGGCCGCGTTCGCGACGAGCATTCCCGTGAACATCGCGGCGATGTGCGGGCTGAGGATCGCCGCGGAGACCGCGCCCTTGAACCGCGTGATCGCCGGCCGCTCGGGAAAGAGGGCCTCCTCCCCGCCGCGCGCCAGGCGCACCTGGTACTCGAGCTTCCCCGCGGGGGGCTGGTGCGGCAGCGCCGCCTTGAGAGCATCCCCATCACGGACCATCGGCAGGGACACGTACGGGTCGTTCGTCGGGTAGCGGCGCCAGGCGACGTTTCCCGTCACCTGCGGATCGGCGACCCTCACGACGACCGGCTGGTCTCCGTCCCCGCCGTGAGTGCGGAGCAGGCGAAGGCGGATCTCAGTCCCGCCGACAGTGACCCTGCCACGGACCGGCTGGGTCGGTCCGGTGAGACGCTGGAACACCGCGGAGCAGAGAGTGATGAGAAGGGCGAGGAGCCAGAGGCCGACACGTCTGCTCATGCGGCGCGGAGGATAGCCTGCCTGCTGGCATCATTCGCAGCATGAGGTCCTCCCCGCGCGCCCACGACCGCTTCACCCTTCTCGTCGCATTCCTTGCCGCCGTCCTCGCTCCGACGACCCGCGCCGCCGCGGCGCCGAAGGCCCCCGCGGCTCCGGCCGTCGTCTCGGGCGAGTGGCTCTCGGCAACCCTTGGGTCGAAGGACCTCGTCCTCCTCGACGCCCGGCCGATGCGCGACTTCCTCGCCACGCACCTGCAGGGGGCGCAGAGCGTCGCGGTCGAGAACCTCCGCTCCACGTCGGGCGGCGTCCCCGCCACGACCTACCCGCCCGAGGTCCTCGGCGTCGTCTTCGCCCGCGCCGGGGTGACCTCCGAGTCACACGTTGTCGTCTACGGCGCCGAGAGCGACAACGACGCGACGTACGTCGCTACGGCCGCCCTGATCGCCGGAGCCCGGAAAGTCTCCGTCCTCGACGGCGGCTTATCGCGCTGGACGGCCGAGACCCGCGCAACGACGAAGGACCGCGTGCCCTCCGCTCCTGCGAAGCCGGGTCTCCAGGGCGACACCTCGCTCCTCATCGGGATCGACGAGGTGAAGAAACGGGTCGCCGATGGGAAGACCGTCTTCCTAGACGTGCGGGCGGAAGAGAGCTGGGCCGCGGGACGTATTCCGGGAGCGAAAAACCGATTCTGGAAGAAGGACGTCGAGGGCGGCTCGTTCCGCCCCGAGGCCGCGACACGCGAAGAGCTGGAGGCCGCGGGCGTCTCGTGGGACAAACCCGTCGTCGTCTACTGCAACAGCGGCCACCAGGCCTCGGAGACCTTCTACACGCTGAGGTTCCGGCTCGGCCACCCCGACGCGAGGCTCTATCAGGGCTCCTGGCTCGAGTGGTCGATGACCCCGGACGCGCCCCGTGAGTCCTCGACCGGGGCGGAAAAGAAGTGACACCTGGCGAGATCGCAGCTCTCATCGCATCGTCGGCAGGCGCCGGGGTGATGAACGCCCTCGCCGGAGGCGGGACGATCCTCACCTTCCCGACGCTCATCCTCCTCGGGGTCCCGGCGATCCAGGCGAACGCCACGTCCACGATCGCGCTCCTCCCCGGGGCGGCCGCGAGCCTCGCCGGCTACCGGCGCGAAGTGGCGACCCACCGCGCCTGGCTGAAGACGCTCTTCCTCCCGAGCCTCGTCGGAGGCGGCATCGGGTCGGTTCTCCTCCTGAAGACCCCCGAGAAGCTCTTCGCGAGCCTCGCGCCCTTCCTCGTCCTCTTCGCAACGCTCCTCTTCATGCTCCAGATCGTCCTCTCGAAGAGGAAGGGCGACGTCGAGGCGCACGCGCCCGACGGCCCCACGACGGCCCGCTGGGGCGTCGCGACGCTCGCCCAGCTGGCCGTCGCCGTCTACGGCGGCTACTTCGGAGCGGGCATCGGCATCCTGATGCTCGTCGTCCTCGG
>CALBDV010000296.1 GCA_937927565.1 uncultured Holophagales bacterium | reverse complement strand
GCGTGGCGGCGACCGAGGCTCGCGACGTCACCCCCGGTCTCTCGGTGAGTGTCGACACCGGGACGGGCCTGGTGGAGGGTGCCGTCTCGCGCGTCGACCCCGTCGTAAAGGACGGTACGGTGAAGGTGGACGTCGCCCTTCGAGGGGAGCTGCCGCGCGGCGCGCGGCCGGACCTTCCCGTGGACGGCACGATCCGGATCGAACGCCTCGCCGGCGTGCTCTGCCTCGGTCGTCCGACGCGCAGTCAGGCGCACTCGACGATCGCGCTCTTCCGGATCGAGCCCTCGGGCGGTCGTGCCGAACGAGTGCTGGTCCAAGTCGGCCGGACGTCGGTAAACGCGGTCGAGATCAAGGGTGGACTGTCGGTCGGCGACGACGTCATCCTCTCGGACATGTCGCGATTTGACTCGCACCGGCGAATCGCGCTCCGGTGAGCATGCTGTTGGAGAGACGTCGAGCCCGAACGGAGACGGCCGAGGCCGACGAGCCGGCCGCCGAAAGAGAGAGAAGGTTCCAATGGGGATTCAGGTGAACGGGCGCGACGTCATCCGATTGACGGATGTCGACAAGGTGTTCCTGGCGGACGACATGGAAACGCGCGCCTTGACGCACGTGAGCATGTCGATCCGCGAAGGAGAGTATGTGTCGATCGGAGGCCCATCAGGCTGCGGGAAGTCGACGCTCCTCTCGATCATGGGTCTGCTGGACGAACCGACCTCGGGCACGGTTGAGTTCCACGCTGAGAGCACGAGCACGCTCGGACAGGCGGGCCGTGCTGCACTCCGCAACCGGGCGATCGGGTTCGTCTTCCAGGACTTCAACCTGATCGGCGACCTGACCGTTTTCCAGAACGTCGAACTGCCGCTCTTCTATCGAGGAGTTCCCGCCCTGGAGAGGCGGGAGCGGGTGAGCGTGGCCCTCGAGAGAGTGGGCATGTCTCACCGTTCGAAGCACTTCCCGGGCCAGCTTTCCGGTGGCCAACAGCAGCGCGTAGCGGTCGCGCGTGCGGTCGTGGGGGAGCCGAGCATCCTGCTCGCCGACGAGCCAACCGGGAATCTCGATTCGACGAATGGCGAGGCTGTCATGAAGGTCCTCGATCGCCTGCACGAAGGAGGGGTGACGATCTGCATGGTGACGCACGACCCGAGATACTCGCTTCGGGCGAGCCGCGTGATCGAGATGTTCGATGGGCGCATCGTCACGGATCCTTCCGCGTAAAGGCATGACGAAGGCTCGACGAGGCCCGGTCGCGCCGTTCTGCGGGGCTGCCCGGGTGGCCCTGTCCCTCGGAATCGGAGCATGGCCGATCACGAACGCGTGCAGCCACGGAAGAGTTCCCGTTGAGGCTCGCGCGGGAGACACTGAGGCTCCAGCCCGAGGAACCGAAGATCCCTCGAGGCAGGGCGACGTCGCGGTCCGGTTCCTCTCCGACCCGGCCGCAGCGGACATCAAGGTTGCCGAGACGGAGGAGTTCGCGCCCGCATCTCCCCGCTACGCGCCGTTGCCCCCATATCCGGCCGAGGCGCTTCGCGCTGGTGCCGGCTCCGCGATCGTCGCCATTCGGCTCCACCTTGACAAGGGGGGCTTCGTGATCGCCACGAGCGACAGTCCCCTTCTCGCTTCTTCAGGCGGCCCCCACCAGGAGGCGTTTCGACAGGCTGCGGAAACGGCCGTCCGTCGCTGGAAGTTCTCATCGGCGCGCATAGACACCGTCGCTCCCGTTTCAGCGAGTACCGACCCGAACGAGCCGCGGCCTCTGCTCTCCACTCGCTACGTGCCAACGTACGTGGACTTCGCCTTTCAGTTCTCGGTCGTTGACGGTCAGGGCGTTGTGTCCCTGGGAGCCCCCGCGCCCGGCTCGGTCTCCACATCTCCGAAGTAGGTGCCCGGATTTGCCGGGTCACCGCAGGTGCCTCCGGGAGGGCGACGGTCGGCTGTAGCGGAGGCGATCTGCGCGTGGAGGCCCGCACCGCGACGGGAACGGCGGGAGTCCCGGAGGCCGTCGACGGTGGCTGTAGCGCGGCTGTGTCGCCGTCTGCAGGAGGCAGAACGGGAGCGAGAAGAAAGCTGCTCCGCTCACCCCCGGAGCTTCGACAGCGCCTCGCTCAGGCTCTTCCGGAACGCCTCCGGGGCCTTCTCCTCGCGTGCGAGGAGGGCGGCGAGGTGGACGAGGGCCTGCCTCTGCGCCCTCACCGGGACGAAGGCCGCGGGGTCGATGTGCGGGCCGTTCTTCCAGAGGGCGGCGTTCTCGGCCGCG
>CALBDV010000295.1 GCA_937927565.1 uncultured Holophagales bacterium | reverse complement strand
GCGACAGTCGATGTCACATTTATGGCGTGAGCGACGAAAGGGAGCTGGGGATCGAGGAGCTCGCCGGGCTCGGCGGCGTCACGCGGCGGACGGTGAGGTACTACGTCCAGGAGGGGCTTCTCCCCGCGCCGCGCGGAGTCGGGAGGGGCCGTCACTACGGCCCCGAGCACCTCGACCGCCTTCTCGCGGTGAAGGCGATGCAGGAGCGGGGCGAAAGCCTCGAGGCGATCCGCTCCGCCTTCACCGGCGGTGCCCCGCGACCCGCTCCCCCGGCCGCGCCTCACGTTTCGAGGGAGGCGGTGACCCGCGTCGTGCTGGGTCCCGGCCTCGAGCTCCTGGTGTCGGGCGGCCGGAAGCTGCCGCCCCCCGGCGCCCTGGCCGACCTGGCCGCGTGGTGCCGCGAGAGCTTCCGAAAGGACGAGGAATGAGCCAGCAGATGCCCTCCCCCGTGGTCGAGGCTCCCCGCAGCGGTCTGCGGGCCGGCGGTTCCGCCGTTCCCCTGCTCGGCGTGTCGGTGGAAGCCGAGCTGAAGGGCTTCGCCGCCCGCGTCACCCTCTCCCAGCGCTACCGCAACGACGGGGACACGCCCCTCGAAGCCACCTACGTCTTTCCCCTCGACGAGGCCGCCGCCGTCTGCGGCTTCGAGGCCCTCGTCGACGGAAGGGTCATCACCGGGAAGGTCATGGAGCGGGAGAAGGCGTTCGAGGTGTACGACGAGGCGATCTCGGCCGGCCACGGTGCCTACCTCCTCGACGAGGAGCGGTCCGACGTCTTCACGGCGAGCATCGGAAACCTCCCGCCCGGCAAGGAGGTCGTCGTCCGGCTCACCACCGTCTCCGAGCTCCGGGCGGAGGGAGACGGCCTCCGCTTCACCCTCCCGACGACGGTGTCGCCCCGCTACGCCCCCGCCGAGGACCGCCGCGGCGTCGGGCGGACTCCCGAGGAGACGCTGAACCCGCCCGTCGCCTTCCGCGTTCCCTACGGCCTGTCTCTCCGTGTAGAGCTCGACATGCCGTCCGCGATCCGCGGAGTCGAGTCGCCCTCGCACCCCGTCTCGATCGACCTCGACGGCTCGCGCGGAAGGGTCACCCTCGGGACCGCCGAGACCGCCCTCGACCGCGACTTCGTTCTCGTCGTCCGGCTCGCCGAGTCCGGGAGGCCCGCCGTGCTCGTCGAGCGGGCGCCCGACGGCACCCACGTCGCGATGCTCGGCTTCGCTCCCCGCTTCGGCGAGGGGGGACTCGTCGCGCCCGACGCGGCGAAGGGCGAGATCGTCTTCGTCGTCGACCGCTCCGGTTCGATGGGCGGAAGCTCTATCGATGAGGCGCGCAACGCCCTTCAGCTCTGCCTCCGGAGCCTTCCCGCCGGCATCCTCTTCAACATCGTCGGCTTCGGCTCGACGTTCCAGAAGCTCTTCCCGAAGAGCCGGCCGTACGACGAGAGGAGCCTCGCCGAGGCGAGCGCGCACGTGAAGACGCTCGCGGCCGACCTGGGCGGCACCGAGATCCTCGGGGCCCTGGAGTCGATCCTGAAGCCGGCCGTACCGGAAGGGACGCGGCGGCAGCTCTTCATCCTCACCGACGGCCAGGTCTCGAACACCGACGAGGTCCTCGCGCTCGTGCGCAATCACGCGGCGACGAGCCGGGCCTTCACGTTCGGCATCGGCGCGGGGGCGAGCGCCCACCTGGTGAAGGGGCTCGCGCGGGCAGGCGGCGGCGAGGCCGAGATGATCGCGCCCGGCGAGCGGATCGAGGCGAAGGTGATGCGGCAGCTCGGCCGGGCCCTCGCGCCCGCCCTCGAGGATCTCCGGGTCGACTGGGGCGAGGCGAAGGTCCGACAGGCCCCGCACCGGGTCCCGCCCGTCTTCGACGGCGAGAGGGTCGTCGTCTACGGCTTCCTCGAAGGGAAGGCGTCGGGCGACGTCGTCCTGCGGGCGAAAGCGCCCACCGGGGATCTCGCTCTCCCGGTCCGGGTCGAGACAGCGGAGGCGCCGGAGGGAACTCTCCTCGCCACGCTCGCGGCGCGGGCGCTGATCCGCGACCTCGAGGAAGGGGCGAGCCCCCTTCACACTCGACGCGGTTCGCTGCAGGGACGGAACACGAAGGACAGGGTGAAGGAGGAGATCGTCCGCCTCGGCGTGACGTACGGCCTCGTCTCGCGCCACACCTCCTACGTGGCCGTGGAAGAGCGCGAGAACCCCGAGACCGGCGAGATGACGCTGAAGAAGGTGCCGATCGCCCTGACGCGGGGCTGGGGTGGACTGGAGACGAGCACGGGTGCGATGGCCTGCCTGGTTGCTCCTCCATCGCCCGACGTGATGATGTCGTGCGACTACGGCGTGAACCTCATCTCCCCCCGCTCCCGCGCCGCGGCATCGGGAGATCTGTTCGACATCCCGACGTTCCTGAGGCGCAGCCTCGACGAAGCCCCCGACGAGTCCCTCGGCGAGAGAGACGACGTGGTCCGCGAAGTCGCCAGGGCTTCAGCCATCCCTCCCCGCAAGGAGCCCGTTGGGCAGGTCCGCTACTCGGCACGCGCCCTTGGATCCTCAACGCGCGCGCTCGACCGGCTCGTCGCCCTCCAGAAGGCCGAAGGCTCGTGGGATCTCGGCGAGGAGCTCGCCGGGGTGCTGGGCGTCCCTCTCGCGACGATCGAGAAGGCCCTCGCCGGTATACCCGGCGACCCCGCTCTCCTCCGGCGCGCCGCCGCCACGGCCCTCGCCCTCTTCTGGCTCGAGCGGAGCGCTGCGGGCGCGAAGAACGAGTGGAAGCTCCTCGCGCGCAAGGCCCGCGCCTGGCTCGACGCCTCCGGCGTTCTGCCTCCCGGCGGAGGCCCATGGGACGTGTTTGCCGCAGCGATCCTCGGGAGCCGGCCGGGGATCTGAAATCCGGGGAGGACAGCCGGGGAAAGCCACAGAGCGGCGGCCGGGACGTTCGGCGGGCTCCCCGCGTTCATAATCCCGGCGAGTGATCCGGCCCACCCTCTTCCCGCGCCTCGCCTTCCTGGCCGCCCTGCTGGCCGCGTGGTCCGGTCCTGCCGCTTCCGCGCCACCGGCGACGTTCGTCTCCCCGGCGGGTTCCTCGCTCGTCGTCCGGGCAACGGACGTGGATGGGAAGACGCTCGTCTCGGTCGGCGACATCGCGACGGTGCTCGGCGGGACGCTCTCGTACGAGGCGGCTACGGGCTCCTACGAGCTGAAGATCGGGCCGCACACGGCGGTCTTCGGGACGGAGACGGCGATCGCAGTCGTCGACACCCGGCTCGTCCAGCTCACCTCGCCCGTCCGCGGCGAGGGCTCGACCGCGTTCGCCGACGCCGACTTCTTCACTCGGGTCCTCTCGCCCCTGTTCGGGGTGACGTTCACGTGGGACCGGGGAGGACGCACCCTCGCCGCCCGGCGCGTGGAGACGCCCGAGATCGGCGTCGAGGCGACGGTCTCCGCCTTCGAAGGGACGACGAAGGTCGTCTTCCGGTTCAGCCAGTCGCCGCCGTTCCGGGTCGAGAAGGGGGACGAGCAGGTCGTCCTGCGGTTCCCGGGCGTCAAGCTCGTCCCGCCCGTTCCGGAGATGGCGGTCGACGACCCGCGGGTCGCGCGCCTCTTCCTGCGCCCGACGGAGCTGGCGATCGTCCTGAAAGGGAAGAACCTCTCGACGAACGTCTACCCTCTCGCCAGCCCGCCGCGGCTCGTCGTCGACGTGACCCGTGGCGCGCCGCCGCCGCCGGTTTCGAACGCGCCCTCACCGTCCGCCAGAGAGGCTTCGGGCGCCCTCGTCGTCCCCTCACCGACCCCGCGTCCGGAACCGCGCATCGTCGTCATCGACCCGGGGCACGGCGGGACGGAGGAAGGAGCGAAGGGGCCGGGCGGCCTCCTCGAGAAGGACGCCGTCCTCTCCCTGGCGCGGACGGTGCGGGAGGTCCTCACGGCGCGCGGCTACCGCGTCGTGATGACGCGGGACAGCGACGCGTCCGTCGGCCTGCAGGACCGGACGGCGATCTCCAACGCGGCGAAGGCCGACGTCTTCCTGTCGCTCCACCTGAACGCCTCGCGTGCCGCCTCGGCACACGGGACGGAGGTCTATTACCTTTCGCTCGACGCCTCCGACCGCTCCGCCGCCGCGCTCGCCGAGTCCGAGAACCAGGCCGAGCCGACGGTGACTCCTTCCGCCGAGACGAACGCGGCCCTCAGGGACCTCGACCTGATTCTCTGGGATCTCGCCCAGAACCAGCACCTCTCCGCATCCAGCCGGCTCGCCGAGATCATCCAGGGCGACTTCAATCGTCTCCTCGGCATCGCGACGCGCGGCGTCAAGCAGGCCCCCTTCCGTGTCCTGATCGGCGTCAACGCGCCGGCCGTCCTCGTCGAGGTCGCCTTCATCTCGAACCCCGAGGAGGAGCAGAAGATGGCCTCCGAGGAGTTCCGAAAGGCCGTGGCGGAAACGCTCGCCGGGTCGCTCGACAACTTCTTCCGGGCCGCGGCCAGCGGTGCGGCACCGGTTCCGGCCGCCCTGCCGCCGAGCGGGTCGCGCTGACGTCCTCCCGATGCCGCGCCGCTTCGCTCTCGCGCTTCTCGCGCTCCTGATCCTCCTCCTGCTGGGGCTTCTCGCCGGAAGGCACGTCCAGGAGTCGAGGCAGAAGAGGCAGGTGGCTGCGCGGCCCACGCCGACCCGGACCATCCCGCCGCCCCCGACGCCGATCCCGGCCCGGCTCGTCTCGATCTGGTTCGAGTCCGCGGAGGACGGCCTCTTCCACCCGGAAGCGAGGGAAGTCCCGGCGGCGGTCGACGACGTCGCCTTCCTCCGGAGCCTCGCCACGGCGGTCCTCGAAGGGCCGCGTCACCCGGCCCTCCTGAAGCCGTTTCCCGACGGCTGGACGCTGCGAGCCGCCTTCCGCCTCGCCGACGGCCTCGCCGTCCTCGACCTCGCCCCGCCCGCCCCGCCGACGCCGGCGCCGACCCCCGAGCCGCCGCCCGTCGAGGCGGAGGGAAAGAAGGGGGCGAAGCAGCCGACGCCCACGTCGACGATCCCGCCGCCGGTCCCGATCGCCGAGCCGCCAAAACGCTGGGAGACCGGTTCCTCTGAGGAGGTCGGTGCCGCCCAGTCGCTCGTTCTCACCGTCACGAAGAACGTCCATGCCGTTTCCCGGGTCATCCTCCTCGTCGGCGGCGAGCCGGTGGAGACGCTCGCGGGACACGTCGACCTGACCCACCCGCTCCTTCCCGACCTCTCCCGCGCGGCCGACGAGGCGCCTCTCGTCGCGCCGATGCCCGAGCCGGAGGCAACCTCCGACCCGGCCGTTACGGCGCCTTCGGCCGGTCCCTCCGTGGTACCGCCGGCGGCCCCGACTTCGGCGGTGTCTCCCGCTCCGGCGCCCCCCCAGCTCCCCCCCATCGTCGCGCCGCGTCCCGCGGCGCGCCCCACCCCGCGTCCCGCGAAAGCCACCTACCGCACATGACCGACGAACGCCCCATCGGCCTCTTCGACTCCGGCGTCGGCGGACTCACCGTCCTCGACGCCGTCGCCCGCCGCCTCCCCTCGGAGAACCTCCTCTACCTCGGAGACACCGCGCGCCTCCCCTACGGGACGAAGTCGGTGGAGACCGTCCGCCGCTACGCACGCCGCGCCGTCTCGCTCCTCCTCTCGCGGGGCGTCAAGGCGCTCGTCGTGGCGTGCAACACCGCCTCGGCCCTCGCTCTCGACGCCATCGTCGAGGAGGCCGGCGCCGTCCCCGTCGTCGGCGTCGTGGGGCCCGGCGCGCGCGCGGCTCTCCGCCGGGCGCAGGGCCTCACCGGACCCGCCGCCGAGGCGCCCATCGCCGTCCTGGCCACGGAGGCGACGGTCGTGTCCGACGC
Source organism: uncultured Holophagales bacterium (assembly GCA_937927565.1). Taxonomy (GTDB): domain Bacteria; phylum Acidobacteriota; class Thermoanaerobaculia; order UBA5066; family UBA5066; genus UBA5066. Next base: position 3,784 of record CALBDV010000295.1, on the reverse strand, counting down.
CTACGGCCGCGCGATCCGCTCGCTCGACCCGTTCCGCACGGTGATGAACGTCGCCTGTCCGCTCTTCGTCCCGCTCGCCGAGGAAGGCTGGACGGAGAACGAGGTCGCGCGCGCCGCCGCCCGGCTCTACCTGGCGCCCGTCGTCGAGGCGAGAGCGCGGGTCGTCGTCCTCGGCTGCACGCACTACCCGCTCCTCTCCGCGACGATCGCCGCCGCGCTCCCCGAAGGAACGCTCCTCGTCGATTCCGCGGCCTCCACGGCGGGCGAGGTCGAGGTGCTTCTCGGCACGAACGCGCGTCGCGAGGGGGGAGCGGGCGAGACGCACCTCCTCGTCACCGATGCGTCCGAGCGGCTTCGAAGGGTCGCCGGGCGATTCCTCGGCCGCGAGGCGGCCGTCCTCGAGCTCGTCGACCTGCCGTAAGCTCCGCCGCCATGGCTCGCCCCGACGGTCGCTCCCCCCTCCAGCTCCGCCCCTTCTCCCTCGAGTGCGACGTCGTTCCGCACGCCGAGGGCTCGTGCCTCATCGTCCAGGGAAAGACGAAGGTCCTCGTCGTCGCCACGCTCGAGCAGAAGACGCCTCCCTTCCTGCGCGACACGGGCGAAGGGTGGATCACAGCCGAGTACGGGATGCTCCCCCGAGCCACCCTCGAGCGGTCGCCCCGGGAGGCCGCGAAGGGGAAGCAGACGGGCCGCAGCCTGGAGATCCAGCGGCTGATCGGGCGCGCCCTGCGTGGCGTCGCCGACCGGCGCACCTTCCCGGAGTGGACGGTGACGCTCGACTGCGACGTTCTCGTCGCCGACGCCGGCACCCGCTGCGCCTCGGTGACGGGTGCCTGGGTCGCCCTCGCCCTCGCCCTCGAGACGCTCCGCAAGAAGGGCGGGCTGAAGAAACGCCCCTTCCGCGAGGCGGTCGCGGCGATCTCGGTCGGCGTCCTTCCGGATCCCGACCGCCCCGAAGGCGTCGTCGCGCTCGACCTCGACTACACCGAGGATTCCACCGCCCACGTCGACCTGAACGTCGTCGGCACTTCGACCGGACGCTACGTCGAGGTGCAGGGAACCGCCGAGCGGGAGCCGTTCGACGACAAGCGCCTCCGCGAGATGCTCACGGTGGCGAAGCGAGGGTGTCGCCGCCTCTTCCGCGCACAGCGGAAAGCGCTGGCGGGACGCATCCCGGACGACTGGCTGCCGCAGGACTGAGCGGCTTTCAGGCCTTCTTCGAAAGCTCCGAGAGGAGCTTCGTCACTTCTTTCGGCGCCTCGATCGGAGCGTAGTGGCCGATGCCGGCGAGCTTGACGTACCTGGCGTCGGTCCGTACCCCGAGGATCGCCTCGACGTCCTTCGGCGGAGCGAGGGGGTCTTCCGCCCCCGTTACGAGGAGGAGAGGCACAGTCGTGCCCGAGAGTCGCTTCGAAAGGGGCGGGGCGGAGAGGAGCCCGTCGACCGAGCGTTCGAGCGCCCGGAGCGCGGCGGGCGCGCGCGGCCCGGACCGGGCAGCCATCGCGCGCGCGACGAATCCCTTCTTCCCGGGTCCGTCGACGGTGAAGCCGTATCCCAGGGCGTTCCTCATGGACGTCTCTGGCGCCGAGGCGACGAGCGAGGCGCGCGACATCGCCTTCCACTTCAGAGTGTCGGTGAAGCCGTAAGGTGCGGCGCCGAGCGGCGAGACGAGGGCGAGGGCCAGGACCCGCTTCGGCGCCAGCAGCGCGAGCTCTCCCGCGACCCGTCCCCCGAGAGAGTGCCCCGCGACGACCACCGTCTCCACGTCGCGGTCGTCCAGCTCACCGAGGACCCAGCGTGCGAGGGACGCGGGGTCGTAGCTGTCGTGCGGGCGGACGGCCTTGCCGAAGCCGGGGAAGTCGAGCGCCAGAGGGGACAGGCTCTTCGGCAGCGCCGCCGCGACCGCGGCCCAGTCTTCCGTCGAGCCGCCGAGGCCGTGGAGGAGGAGGAGCGTCCGGCTCATCGCGAGGCTCCGTGGCTGGCGGTCGCCGTGACGTCGGCCGCGAGTGGACATCCCCACGTCGCCGGTCGAGAATCCAGCGCGCCGGGGCGTAGCGCAGGGGTAGCGCAGTTGCTTTGGGAGCAACAGGTCGGCGGTTCAAATCCGCCCGCCCCGACCACTTCTTCCAGAGTCGGAATCCGCCAGCACATGCCGTCGGCCTCTCCCGCCCCGCGCCGGGGCGTCCCCTCGTTTGGCGCGGGATCTTGGCAGAGCGGGCCGGGTGAGTCGAGACGGAACGGCCCGGCGCGGCGTCTCCGCAGCGCCGGGCCCCGTGATCCCGGGTACCGCGCGGGTCACTTCTTCGCCATCTGCGGCGGCTGGTACTCCGGTGCGACGTTCTTCACCGGCGGGACGGTCTTCAGGTAGGCGTAGACGGCCTTGAGGTCCTCCTCGGTCGCCTGGCGGTAGGCGGGCCAGGGCATCGGGGGGTTGATCGGCCGGCCGACCCCGAGGTGCTTCCCTTCCTTGAGCGCGCGGACGAAGTTGGCCTCGGTCCAGGAACCGATCCCGGTGGCGTCGGAGGTGAGGTTCACCGCGTAGGTGACGCCCCAGGGACCGGCGAAGGCGGTATTCGTCGCGTTGCCGGCCCAGACCCAGCTCTTTCCGTCGACAGGCGGTGCCGCCGGGACCTTGAGCGCCTGCGGGTGGCCCGAGAGGCGGAGCGCCAGGTCGGGCTCGGGGCCGCGGGCGCCCATCTTCATCGGCGTGTGGCAGTCGTCGCAGCCCATGACGGCGACGAGGTACTTCCCGCGTGCGAGCTCGGGCGAGGCACCGAAGGTGAGGGGCTTCTTCGGCGTTTCGCCGGCGAGGGCGACGGTCGAGGCGGCGAGGGTCGCGGCGGCGGCGGCGAGGGCGATACGACGGACGGTGTCGGTGGCGTGGAGGGTGACGGCCATGATCGAGCTCCTTTGTGTCCCGAAATCTGTGGCGCCGTTCCGGGGCCGGCCACCTAAGAACTGACTAACGCTCCCTAAGAATTCACTAAGCGACGGGGGCTGCGGTAACCTCCGCCCACCGTGAAAGTTCCGGAGAATCTGGCGGCCCTGGTCGAGGGGCTCGTCGCGGTGCACGTGGCCACGCGCGATGCGGTCCTCGTTCCCGACGAGGTGATGGCCGCCGCCGCCCGGCCCTCGGCCGACGGCCGGCGCCTGACGGTCTACCTCCCGGTCGCCACGTCGGAGACGAGCCTCGCGAACCTGAGGGAGAACGGTGCGATCGCGGTCGTTCTCTCGCAGCCGCTCACGCACCGGACGGTTCAGCTGAAGGGGCGGGTCGAGACGATCGGTCCTGCGCAGGACGCTGAGCGGGCCGAAGTGGAGAGGCTGTCGGCGGCGTTCGACGCGGAGGTGGAGGTGATCGGCCTCCCGCCCGCCGTCGTGAGGCGCCGGACGAGATGGCCCTGCCACGCGGTGACGTTCGTCGTCGCCGAGGCCTACGAGCAGACGCCCGGACCCCGCGCGGGAGAGCCGATCGTGGGGGGGGGCGCGTCGTGATCGGGAAGCTCCCGGGCCTCGCGCGCTGTTTCCAGGGAATCATCCCCGGCTCGCTCGCCACGTGTGCCCTCGACGGGACGCCGAACGTCACCTACCTGAGCCAGATCCGCCAGGTCGACGACCGGCACGTCGCCATCTCGAGGCAGTTCTTCAACAAGACGAGCCGGAACCTCGAGGAGAACCCGCGCGCGACGGCGACCGTCATCGACCCGATCACGTTCGAGGAGTGGAAGCTCGGCCTCCGGTACGTGCGGTCGGAGACGGACACGCCCCTCTTCGTGGAGATGGC
>CALBDV010000294.1 GCA_937927565.1 uncultured Holophagales bacterium | reverse complement strand
TCGGCGCCTACGACTACGCCGTGGCCCATCCCGACTACATGATCTACAGGTTCGCGGGACCGGCCTGGTTCGCGTCCGCGTTCCCTCTCGCCGCGCTCTTCGCCTGGATTCGCGGCGAAGGGGCGCGCCTTCGGGCCGGGTCGCGATGAGCCGTCGGGACCGCCGCGGAAGGGGACCCTACCGTCCCGCGGCCTGACAGCCCGCCGGCGGCGTCCGCCACCCTCCGCCCTTGCAGTTCCGGGGTCGGTGAAAATCCGGGCTAGTACCGGATCACGGCCACACGGCTCCCCGACACGCCGTGCCGCTTCACGACGAGGATCATCACGGGGACGGTGCGGGAATTGGGGATGATCTGTTCGACGGCGTACATCGAGTCCAGCAGCTTCGGGTTGGCGCCGGACGCGCCGGTCGCCTCGACGACGCGCATGTTGCCGCCCGCCATGCTCTGGGCGGAGTACGACTCCACGACGGCGATGTGCCCGGGACTCGTCCTGACCGAATTGCCGTCCATCCAGACCAGCAGGTCGCCCTGCCGGACCTGCGTCGGATCGTTGACGGCCTTCGCTGCATTGAAATACGACGCGGCGCCGCTGTTACGAACCGTGCTGCTCGAGTACGTCCGCTTGCCGCAGGCGACGAGATAGTTGGTGACGAAGCCCGAGCAGTCGATGCCCAGGTGGTCGTCGCAGTAGGTCTGGAGCGAGGACTGGGTCACGGTCGGGATCTTGTTCGAACGGACCGCCCACTCCAGGGCCAGCACGTAGTCCTCCGGGGCGCCCTTGCCCATCGCCGCCGTGCGAATGCGTTCCTTGTTGGCCTGGAACCAGGTGTCGTGGCGGGAACCGCGCGTCACCGCGTTGTAGTCGCGCCTCTCCTCCGTGCCGTCCGCCCAGTCCATCATGAAGTACTTCCTGAGCTGGACCACGTGCGTTCCGACGCGGCTGACCATCGCCACGGGGTCGTCGATGGGCACGTTGACCCTGAGATTGCGGTATTGCCTCATGAAGTCCACGGGTGTTGGCATGACTCTCCTCGTTCGTCCTGTTCTCCGGAGTCAGCGAACGACCGCGCCGTCGTCCGTCATCGGCGGCTGAGCCGGAGCGCAGGGCCGCTCCCGCGCCGAGTCCGCCGCGCTGCGCACCTCGGTCTCCGGCTGCGCGCCTTCGGTGAGCCTGTCGGTGACGCATGCTTCGTCCGGCGCGATCTTCGCCACCGCACAGTAGGTGCGGGTCACCTTCTCCGGGTCGTCGGCATCCTCCCGCGCCTGCACGCGAACGATCAGCGCGATCGGGACCTGCTTGCCGTCCCTCGTCTCGACACGCCACTCGGCCTTTTCGCTCAGGGTGGACATGTGGCGAGTGACGAACTCCTGGTAGCCGAGCGGGAACCCGCGTTGCGCAGCGTCCACGATGTCGATCGACTGGCGGCCCGCGTCGACGCGGCGGACGATCAGCGTGTAACCCGCAACGCCGGGACACGCGAGGTACGGTGTTTCGTTGGGGTCGGTCCTGTCGATCTCCTTCGTGCACGACCCGGGGCCGAGGTCCGTGAAGACGGATTCGATCGCAGCATTCGAGCGGGCGGGGGCATTGCCATCCGTCGCCGAGCAGCCGGCCAGAAGGAGCGTGCTCATTGCGACCGGGCCACTGATGGACAGCCTCATGCTCGTTCTCCAATCGCAATGACGCATCCACGGCGGGTGCAGGTGGGATGACAGAAGAGCCATCCGCCTGACGCACCGAGGATGTCAGGGTTCCCGATTCGATCTCTTGCCGCGATTATCCTGCATTTTCGGAGAAGCGACCGGGGGAGGGCTGCCCGCGGTGACGACGAAAGGCCGACCGCTCATCCCGAGGGGGGCGGGGTTCACGACATTCGTCGCGGTGGCTTCCCGGCTCGTCGAGGCGAGATCCGAGAGGGCGCTGCTGGTCCGCGACGGAGAGCGAATGGCCGCCCTCGTGGAGGCGTTCCGCGCCTGAGCGAAGGGAAGGCCGGCCGGGCCGACGCCCGCTCCCACCGCGGAAGGCCGGCAAGCGCCGTTCCCTCACCCTTCAGCGCCGCGGCGGCGTACCATCCGCCGCATTCGACCCGGAAAGCCGGTCCCGGGCGGGCGGACGCGGCCCGCTCCTGAAGGGAGTGCTCCATGAACGTTCGACGACGCCTCGTCCACGGGCTCCTCGCCGTCGGGTGCGCGGTAGCGTCTCCCGTCGCCTCCGCGCCACCCGGGACGCCCGGGTCCTCCCTCGCGGCGGGCGGCACGACTCTTCGCTTCGAAGGCGTCGACTACCTGCACCGGTGGTCGAAGGACGGCCAGAACGAGTTCACGCCGAAGAGCGACCCCGACCTCGCGAAGTGGCGCGACATGGTCACGGTCAACGTCTTCGAGGCGGTCCGGACGGGCGAGCAGCTCGCGGAGGTGGCGAACAAGGTCCTCGGCAATTACCAGGCGCGCGGGAAGATCCTGCGGACAGACTCCAGGCCGAGGACCGCGGGTCGCCCCGCGGAGCACCTGATCGTCGCCGCGCTCGGCGACCCCGCCTTCCTCGAGGCCGCGTTCGCCCGCCTGCTCCTCGTGGACGGTGCCGGGTACGTCGTCGTCCGCTCCCACCGGGTCTACGGCAAGGCGGCGGGACCGGCGATGAGCGACTGGCTGAAGGCCAACGGGCCGAACGTCGAGAAGGCCCTCATGGAGTGGGACCAGCTGCCCCCGCGGGACGCGCTGAGGAAGCTCCCCCAGTCGAGGTGACGACCTTTCCGGCGAACGGCACGCGGCCGACCGCCGGGAAGGTCGGAATGGATCGGGAGCAGGCGCGGCGACGAGCGGCGGAGCGCGGTCCCGGGCGGCGCGACGCTCGGAAGCGCCGGGAAAGTCGAGACCGGGGCGGAGGACGCGTTCGTCGGGCCAAGGCGGGCGGACCTCGAGCTGTTCCGTCGAGACTCGCCTGCGCCTTGCGGTACTGCATTACACCGCCCACATTTGTCAGCAGGCCGGCGGAAAGGAGGTCGGTGATGAAACGTCGTGTACGACGGTCGGCACGGCTTCTCTCCAGGCTCGTCGTGGTCCTGGCGCTCGCAGCTCCGCTCGCTGTAACGGCAGAGGACGAGCAGCAGCAGGGAATCGCCCTGATCGCTCGGGCAAAGTCGCTGGAGACGCTCCTCGCACCGGACACAGGGCCCTTCCACCTGCGCGCTCACGTCGTGCTCTTCGGCATGGTCGCAGGGACCTGCGAGGGCGAGTACGTGCTGTTCGCCGCCTCATCGGGACGGTGGTTCGAGCAGACCCGCTTCCCGTGGTTCGGCGAGCTTTCCGGCCTTTACGAAGGCGAGCGGTGGCGCAAGCGCAACGTCGCCGACAAGCCGTTCCGCATCCACGAGGTCACGCAGCTCCTGAGCCCCGCGTACCACCTCGAGCTGCCCGCAGACGCACGGATCGACAAGTTCGAGCAGAAGGAGATCGCGGGAACGAAGGCTCTCTGCTTCCGGGCCTCACCCACTGCGGCGCTCTGGCAGAAAGACTCTGCGGGCAGGGCAGCGATCAGCCCGGTGGGGACCAGCAGCGACTCCCATGTGACGCTCTGCTTCGATTCCAGCACGGGCCTGCTCCTGAGCGCGACGTATCAGGCCGACCTGCCCCGGTTCGAGTACGAAGGCCAGGTCCCGCTCGGCAGCAGGGTGTTCCCCAGGGTGCTTCGCTGCTACGAGGGAAAGGAGCTCGTGGTCGAAGCGACTGTCGAGGAGCTCGTACGGGAGGAGGTTCTGGACCCGGCCGGTTTCGCTCCTCCGTCGGGCGCGTACAGGTGGCCGGACTGTGCCAACCCGGATCCGCCGCAACTGCTGGTGAAGACGGAACCGCCCGCGCGCATCCTTGCCTACAGCAGGGCGCGCCACCAGTTCGGGACCGTCTACTGCCTGGCCGAGGTCGGAATCGACGGGCTCATCCACGACTTCACGTTCCTGCGGTTCACTCCCGGCGGCCCGGCGGTGGCCGCCAGGGAGGCGGTGAAGGCGGGGGTCTACAAGCCGGGCGCCTGTGGCGGCGTTCCGGTGCCGGCGACGATCTACATCGCGTACACCGTCCGCCCTTGACCCCCGTTCCGTCCTTCGCCGCGTGACGCTCGCGTCGAGCGCGACCACGGGCGGGAGCGACGATGGACGGCGTCGAAGCCTGCGGTCAGCTCCCGTCCGC